>JAJYYZ010000008.1 GCA_021800445.1 bacterium
CCTCTCGGCATCATGCTCTCCGCCTCCGTCCGTCTTTTCAACGCGTTACGCGTCACTCGTTACTGTTTTGTTTTTGCCATAGGCTACCTGCCACGTGCTGCTTTTCAATCTATAATCTTTAATCTCTTTTTTGCTGTTTTCTATGTTATTCGCTTATTCTTATCTGTGCCGTGTACATTCTCTGGTAATTGTATCCGGCGTAATTTCCGTAATTAAGTACGTAAGTTCCTACATTTATAAATACAGGCCCTAAATTTGCCTGAATGCCACCCGTAAACCATCCGGCAGACAAACCTCCGTAAAGTGTCAGAAAATCAAATATCCTGTAAGATACTCCTGCATGAAGTTTCCTGTATATCGTGTGGTTGCCATCAAAAACTTTTTCGATATCCACACCTGCCGAAAAATTATTATTTGCATAACCAATTCCAACTCTTACATCTGGTGTCGATTGATTCAATACGTTGTGCCACAGTGTACCGAAAGAAAATTGTTCGTAAGAGATCATCGTTCCTAAATCCACATTGGATGTAGCAGAGTACGTAAGATTTGGGTTCAAAACTGAGGTTGCGGCAAGCAAAAATTCGTTTTTGATGTTGTATATTTGAGGAAGTGCGTAGCCGTACCTGTATGTTCCGCCGGCATTCAACTTCAAATTTCCAAGATTCAATGAAAGCGCTGCCGTTCCGAATGCATATCCTCCCGCCGACGCATTCAGATTCAGTGACAGTGATTGTGTCAAAACCGATTGTCCCCACAATTGGCCAAAAACGCCGCCCGCCATTGCGAAGTTCCCAAAGCCATATCCGAGCAAGACGTCTGATCCGATGAGCGCAGAATTGCTGTTTTGAAGGTAATTTGAATAATTCTGGATTAAATATTCTGTAAGAGATGCGGAATTTGTCGATCGCATCAAAGACTGAATTTGATTCCAGTCGGATATCATTTTTAGAGTAGCATTCGCAAATCCCTCGCTCATTCCAGCATTGACATCCGGAAGTGCAAAGAAGAAGCCTTTGATGTTTGCAATTCCTGAAGGATTGTAAAAGATTGCATTTTGATTGTTTGCAATCCCAGTGAAGGTTTCACCCATCTCAAGCGTTTGAGTTGATTTGTAGAAACTCACATCGAATGCAAAGATTGAAACCGAGAAAAGCACAATAAGAATTGCTATCACAATCTTTTTCATAGTTTTCACTCACAGACTAATGTAATTTTGAATATCCCCAAGGCATCGTATCTGAGATATCGTCTGGGCATTTACAAGATACATGGCCATTTCAAGTTCAGTAATATAATTTTTCAACGTATTACCAGACGGCAGCCCGGAATCAAGATTGGTCAATGCCGTCGATAGGTCTGCGATGACTTCATTTGATTTTTGAATGTTGTTGTAAGTTTGAAGTTGTACATTCATAATGCCATTGTAATCTGCAGATGTCAATTGACTTTTGAAAGTGTTGGTCTGGCGATTCCATAAGTAAGTAAAGATTTGATCCTGCGGATCGAGCATTCCGTTTCCGTTTGAATCAAAAAGAATTATTGGGATTTGCAAAGCGGCGTATATTCCTTTGGATACAAGCCATGCTGAATTGGACGAATCAAAGCGGTTCAGAGTGCTCGACAAGGCTTCAAGAAGTTGTATAAGTTGAAGATTGTGAGAAGAAGACACAATCAATTTTATGGCCGAAAATACAAGTGCATAATCAACGGTCGATACCGAAGAAACAGAAACGTTCTGACTTTGCCGGTATAACGAAATGAAATTATTCGCAAGCGTCATTGCGTTCAATCCCATCATTCCGTTTATCGAATTAAGCATAGCCTCGGCCGCATTCTTGAGAGCCACACTTGTCGATTTGGTTGTGTTCAAAAAATATGTTACGCTTGCGAGCGTAGTTCTTGCGGATGTAGATGCATCGGACAGTGCCACAGCGTTGTAAAGATTTGTCGATGGAATAGTGCTATTGCTTACCGTACTTAAAACCTGCGCGGAAGAGGAAAGCGCATCTTTAAAATTTCCGTTATTCGATTCATCGACTGCAAGTTGGGAAAGAGTCTCTATATTTGCAGGCGTGTTTAATCCTTTAAATACATTCATCGCACAAGAACTCAAAATCAAAGACACCAATACAATAGCACCCAACAAAAAAATATACCTTTTCATATAACCACCTCACCTTCCATCCTAATTATCAATCATGCCTCACGCGTTACACGTCATTTTTCATATTTCACATTTAAAGCGATCAAGTATATATCAGTTTCAGAAATTCATTCCTGCCGATACGGCAAAAGTTCCGGTCGGCTCAGCTAGTATTTGCTGATAATCTGCATTTATGGTGAAATTGTTGAAATTTAAATTTGTGCCGATGTTAACAGATGGCATAGCCGCAGAAGAAACGTTTTGAAAATTCACTCCTCCTCTTAAGATCAGATTATCGTTGATCTTTACAAGCATTTCCAAAGCATTGTAAGTTTCATAGTTATAACTTATCTCATCCATTCCCGTGTATTGATCGTATATCAGAGCAAATTGCGGCAAAATCCATACCGTTCTGAAAAGGTAATCTAAAGCATAGATGGATTCCCAGTTTGAATTCAGAGGGTATGCAGGCTTTACGTAACGTACAAAGTTGAAAATTTTAACGTAAGAAAAGATATTTGATTCCGGAGTATTCGTATACCATAAACTGAAGGGCCAAAATGCCCAGTTATAGATGAATTCAACGTCAAATCCTATCTCGCTGTAATACGACTGGCTTCCATCATCAACATTTGTGTATCTAATGTCAAAGCCGGCATTCGGAACCGCTATACCGACCGTATATCTGTTCATCGTAAATGTGGTGTAAGAGGCGTTGATCGTTGCTCTCATGTAGTCCCCGCCTATGAAGTGGTAAAAGCCATAAGCACCGATGACATTCAAATCATTATTTTCATTCCTGTAATAGACATTCAAAACGGTAGTATTGGCAGCCTCTTTATAGAGGATCGGAAGCATCCATGGTGTTGTCCATGCGTTTAGATCCGATGGTTCAAACCATCCTAAATACAAGTCTTTTATGCTTATTGGAGAGGCAAACGTGACAGTTGCAAGTATCGTAAAAACCGCGGCAGAGAGTATTATCTTTTTCATTTTGCACCTCACGAGATCGGAGTCATGGTAACGTTAAGGGTTGTTTGACCGATAACCGAAATTTTTTCGGTAAATGTCGCATAACCTGTACAAGTGTAAGTTAAAGTTCTTACACCCGGCTTGACCGAAAAAGTATAATAGTAATGATTGTAAGTGCTGTAAACGGCAGTCGTGCTTTCTCCGAGATCGTCTTTTATCGTTACAGTCACCCCTCCGGTGATGCCGTAGACATATCCACTGACACTCGCACCGGAAGTCAAGGGTTCAAAACCTATTCCGAGTAAAGCACATCCCGATAGAACAAGACTAATCGTAGCGATAGAAAAGATCAAAAACAGTTTTTTCATACTTTATCGCCCCCCCTCAATATTTTTTGTTAAATGTTTATGCTTTATCTATTTTTTCAAAACTCCATCGTCTATACGGTGGAGGGTGGAGATGAATTTGAAAATGTAGCTAAATAATACATATGAATATTATACCATATTTTGCTTTTTTTGAAAAGCATGCAAAAAGGGAAAGATGCTTAAAGCATATAAGTTTCGTCTCTATCCTACAAAAGAGCAGATTGTCAAATTGAACATGCACTTTGGACATAAACGCAGCGATAAATATACGAAACCAAAGAATAATGAAATACAGGCAGGGACTGCCGGAAGTCAAGCCTGTGAAGAACGTGTAAGACCTGCTAATTCAGAGGCAATGTGCTATGAAGCGGGAAGCCCCGTCTATACGACGGGGTAGTTCACTTTAGCATGAAAAATATGATAAACCGAAGCCGACATACATCAATCAGCATACAGCCCCTAGCCAGAAAAAGACATTAGGGAATAGGGATCAGAGAAAAATCGTGAATAGTAACGCGTAATAAGTTATCAGGAGAAAAGTGGTGAAGGGGGCTGCATCTGTCGGAGGCGATTGCCATGTTGACTTGAATGATTTTTGTGGTAAAATACTTTTAAATGTGGTGATGAATGATGAGAAGATTCTTTTCTGAAAATTACTATTATTACGGCCGCGCCCGATTTGTCGTGTGCGATCTGTGATTTTTGGTGCATATAACAAATCGGGGACTCAGAAAAGAGTCCCCGATTTTTCATAAAAAAGGAGGCGAGTTCCATGATAGTCGTTATGAAGCAAAGATCATCCGAGGATGATTTGAAAAGGGTTGTCGATCTGGCGAAGAGTTTCGACTTTGAGACGAACATATCAAAGGGAGCGGAAAAAACGATCGTTGGAATAATAGGTGACAACGTCTACGAAAGAAGAGAAGCCTTTGAGGCTTTAAACTGCGTTGAAGAGGTTATACCTGTTTTAAGACCATTCAAACTTGTCTCTAAAGAATTTCACCCTGAAAAAACGGTGATAGAAGTTGGAAGGGAAAATATAGGAGAAAAATTCCAGTTCATCGCCGGCCCATGTTCTGTTGAATCCAAAGATCAGATGGAAAGAGAAGCAGAATTCTTATCTAACCTTGGAATTAAGTTTTTAAGAGGCGGGGCTTTTAAACCAAGAACCTCTCCTTACGCCTTTCAGGGACTTGGCATCGAGGGACTTAAAATTCTCAAAGAGATTGGAGAACGCTACGACATGCAAATTGTCAGTGAGATGATGTCACCAGAAGATCTTCCGCTCTTTGAAGAGTATGTTAATGTTATACAGGTTGGAACGAGGAACATGCAAAATTACAGATTGCTTGAGCAACTTGGCCACTCCACAAAACCTGTGATGTTAAAAAGAGGTTTTATGTCAACGGTTGAAGAATGGCTTTTGGCTGGAGAATATCTTTATTATCACGGTAACTCGCAGATAATACTGTGTGAAAGGGGAATAAGGACCTTTGAGAAGTACACAAGAAATACCCTTGATATATCGGCCGTGCCCCTTGTAAAGATTCTTTCACATCTTCCCATCATCGTCGATTTGAGTCATGCGACAGGCAGACGTGATCTTATTCCATCACTTGCAAGGGCAGTTGTGGCAGTCGGTGCTGATGGCGTTATGATCGAAGTGCATGAAAATCCAGAAAGGGCTTTATCGGATGGACAACAAAGCCTTAACTTTGAAGAATTCGCATCAACTTACGATACATCGATGGATCTCGTAAAGATGATGGAGGAAATATGAAAATAGAAAATGCCAAAATGGTAAGAGGAGAAATAACGGTACCTCCAGACAAATCCATAACGCATAGGATGATCTTTTTTGCCTCGCTCTCTTCTGGGAAATGCGAGATTGAAAATCCTCTCATCGCTGACGATACTATGAAAACAATCGATCTCGTTAAAAGTACGGGAGTAAATGTATCTTTTGAAGGAAATCGGCTAAATGTCGAGGTGAAAAACGTACGAGAACCCACTTCTCCTATATTTTGTGGAAATTCAGGCACAACGACGAGAATAGGCCTTGGTTTCCTTTCAAGGCTGCCAATTTTTTCCGTGCTTTATGGAGATGAATCCCTTTCAAAAAGGCCAATGGATAGGGTAACAGAACCTCTTTCAAAACTTGGGGCGATTTTCGATGGGCGGAATTATGCCTCAAACCTTCCAATCTCAGTAAGAGGTGGGAAGATAGGCCATGCCGATTACATATCCAAAGTTTCAAGTGCACAGGTAAAGACGGCTTTTATAGTTGCCGCCCTTAACGGAGATGGTATTTCAACGTACAGAGAACCTTTTGAAAGTCGCGATCATACAGAAAATTTTTTGAAATCTCTCAATGCGATAGAAAAAACAGGAAACACGATAAAGGTAAAACCATCAAAGATACCGCCTTTCAAATCAACCGTCGTCGGAGATTTTTCGTCTGCCGCTTTCTTCGTAACCCTTGGTGTTTGTCATCAAAACGCACGCGTAAAAATAAAAGGAGTTGGACTCAACAAAACAAGAACGGGCTTCTTGAGTGTTTTGAAAAAAATGGGCGCACAGATCGATGTTTCAAACGTCACCCAGGATTTTGAACCTTACGGAGATCTTACCGTTGAAAGTTCTGCCCTTGAAGGCATCGAAATATCTCCCGAAGAAATTCCTCTGCTTATTGACGAAATTCCCCTTATCGGACTTGTCGGTGCTTTCGCGAAGGGAAAAACTATTGTCAGAGGTGCCGCTGAACTTAGAACAAAAGAATCTGACAGGATAAATGCCGTAGTCTCAATACTATCGAGTATGGGAGTTAACATCGAGGAATACCCTGACGGTTTCAAGATTGAAGGAGACCAAAAACTGAAATCCTGCATTATCGATCCCTCAGGAGATCATAGAATCGCCATGATGGCAGCAATAGCCGGGGTATGTGCCGACGGCGTGGAGATAAAAAATCCGGAGATCGTTTCCATAAGTTATCCATCTTTTTTTGAAGATTTGAAAAGGGTGATTTCATGAAAATCAACACATCCGGTGAATCTCATGGTCAGAATTTTTACGGCATAGTTGAGGGTTTTCCCTCTCACTTTAAACCTGATCTTGAAAGAATTAACAAAAGGCTAAAAACAAGGCAGTCAGTTTACGGACGTGGTGATAGAATGAAGATAGAAGATGACAAAGTCAACATAACGACAGGATTATGGAACGGCGAAACAACCGGTGCACCGCTGACTTTTGTAATAGCAAATAAGTCTACAACTCCTCCGAACGAAAAAACGGCTGTGCCAAGACCGGGTCATGCCGATCTTGGTGGAATTTTAAAATTCGATCTTGACGATATCAGAATAGTTACGGAAAGATCGAGTGCCAGAAGAACTGTCATGGATGTGGCAATCGGTGAATTTTCAAGAGAAGTGCTTGAAGATCTTGGAATAAGCGTTTACGGTTTCACGAAAGCCATTGGGCCTGTTGAAATCAATTCAATTGCACACGAAGAACCGGAAGTCAACGATCATCCTTTGCTTTGTCCCGATTCAAATGCCGAATCAAAAATGATGGAAGAAATAAAAAAAGGATACGATCAAGGCTATACCCTTGGCGGTAAGGTAACTCTCGTCGCCAACGGACTGCCTACGGGGATCGGAACTTTCACGGAGCGCGAAAAGAGATTGACGTCTGTAATAGCCAGTGGCCTTTTTGATATACCTTCGATTCGAGGCGTGTTATTCGGAGACGCTGAAGAAATTTGGAAGATGAAAGGATACGATACGGTCGATCAAATTCACAGCGGCTTTGTCAGAGAAACAAACCATGCAGGGGGTATAGAGGGAGGAATGACAAACGGTGAACGGATGATCGTTAATCTTATTGCAAAGCCTATTTCCACACAAAAGAGAGGCGTCAAAAGCATCGATATTTTTAGCGGAATCGAGGTTGAAACGAATTACGTTAGATCCGACACCTGCGTTGTGGCAGCCATAGTTGTAGTTGCGACTGCCATGCTTTCAACGATCATACTTTCCGAATTGATCGAAGAATTCGGTGGCTTCACATTTCAAGAGTTCAAAGATAGATTAGACGTTTACAGGAGGCGTGTTAAACTTGGAAGATAAAATAGCGCTTATCGGTATGATGGGATGCGGAAAAAGTGTGGTTGGAAAGAAAATCGCTCAAATTTTAGGTTTTGAATACGTTGATCTGGATGAAAAATTTGAAGAAAGTTATGGATCAATCGAAAGATATTTTGAAAAATACGGTGAAGATAAATTCAGAACTTTGGAAAGCGATCTGCTTGAAAGATATTCAAAAACGGATCGAATCGTACTTTCCACAGGAGGCGGCATAATCGAAATGCCAAAAAACAGAGAAATACTCAAAACGATGCACACCTTCTATTTAGAAGTCGATCCAGAAGTTCTCTGGAATAGGGTTAAAAATTCCTCGAGACCACTCGTAAAAATCGGTAAAAATACCTTTCTTTCAAGATTCGAAAAAAGAAAACCACTTTACGAAACCTATGAAACAATCCATACCGGATCTCTTGAAATAGATCATGTAACTGCCATAATTGCAAAAAAAATCACAAAAAGTCGGCAAATCGATGAATTAGACACTTACCAGAAAGTCAAGATCTTTCATAACGCAGATATTGAAAGGTCCGATCTTCGCCTTGTATCTAAAACAGTAAAGAAAATATGGAACACAGACGGAATTGAAGTTGATGATGGAGAAGAGTTTAAAAGTATAGAATCAACACAAAAAATGTGGAAACTTTTTCTTGAGAAAGGTTTATCAAGAAGTTCCAAAATTACCGCAATTGGCGGTGGAACAGTCACGGACGCAATTGGGTTCGTTGCCACCACTTACATGAGAGGAATGAATTTTGAACTTTATCCCACCACTTTGTTAGGAATGGTTGATGCCGCGATAGGGGGAAAGTTTGCGATAAATTTCAACGGCGTTAAAAATCTTGTCGGAACGTTTGGAAAACCGGATGTATTCATAGACACGGTTTACGCTTTAAGTCTTGACGATGAAAGATTTAAAGAGGGAATAGTCGAGTGTGTCAAAATCAGCGCTGTTTACGATGAAAAATTATTTCAATACATGGAGGACAATCTGGGCAAGATAATTGCCAAAAATCTTGATGTCGTAGATGAAGTTATCAAAACAGCCGTCAAAGACAAACTGGACGTGATTTTAAAAGATCCGCATGATCAAAATCTCAGGCATATCCTCAATTTTGGACACACGATAGGTCATGCGATAGAAAGCGCATCGAACAATTCAATATCTCACGGTCATGCCGTTGCAATTGGGATGATCGTTGAATCTGAAAAATTTTCACCTCGGGTACACGAAAGGATAAAAAATGTGATCATGTCTTTAGGCTTTAAATCTGAAAAAGATGAGAATTTAACAAGATGGATTCTTTCTGACAAGAAAAAGGTAGGAAATGTGGTGGTGATTCCGGTGATCGAGAAAATAGGTAATTCTCACCTTGAAAAAATAGAGATCGAAATTTTATCAGATCATTGATCTGAGATTTGACTATTCTGCTTAAAAATGGTAGAATAATTTGAATTCAACGACCGGGGAGGAATAAAATTGAAAAGGGTAACTTTATGGAGTATGGTGTTACTGGGAGTGCTTGTACTTGCTGTGATTTTGGCAAGTTGCTCTCTTTTCGTGGCACCTGCACCGAAAAATCTTAGTGCAACTGCATTGAGTCCAAATTCAATACAGTTAGTATGGAATAGTACGGCAAAGTCATTTGTAATCTACAGAAGTTCATCTTCAAAGGGGACTTTTGCCGAAGTGACAACAGTTCAAGCGACAAATTACGTGGATACCGGTTTAAAACCTTCCACAACGTATTTTTACGAAGTAAAGGCAAAGAACCAATATGGGCTCTCTTCTCCATCAAATGTTGCTTCTGCAACTACCATGATGGCCGCACCGCAGAATCCTGTTTTGAGCGTAACGTCTTTATCAACAAATACAATTTCTCTCTCCTGGTCAGAAAGTTCTCCAAATGTCAGTAAATTCATAATTTACAGGGCTTTAGGCAGCAGTGCATTTGCACAATTAGCAACCTTGCCCGGAAATGTGCTAAGTTACACAGATAGAAATTTAACGCCTGAAACAACATATTCTTACAAAATGTTAGCGTCGAATCAAGGAGGAAATTCACCTTTTTCAAATGTTGTTGTGCGTATGACAAACGGAATTCCTCCAAAGGCTCCGAGTGCTTTGAATGTAACTGCTTTCTCGACGAATACGATAAGTCTTTCCTGGGTTAATCCAAGTAACGAAAGCGGTATCGAACTTTACCAGTCGACTGGAACCACTTTCAAATCAACGCCTACTTCAAAATTGTCACCAATGGCAACAACCTACGTCGCGACAGGTCTTATACCTTCGACGGTCTATTCCTTTAAATTGAAGGCTTTTAACAAATGGGGATACTCTGATTTTTCAAGCATAGTTTCCCAGATGACCAAGGCTTTCGGATCGTACTTCCCGTTAAGATCAGGTCAAGTTGATCGTGTTGAAATATCTGCGGGAGTGCCACTTGTCGACACTTTAGGAGTTAATCCGGCACAAAAGGCTTTTGAAGATTTCTTCAATTCCATGTGGATGAATTTTTCTTCCTCGACAACACCGTCGTCTTCTTTTACTGTAAATGAAGATGTGATTTACGAGGCAACTCAAACAAGCAAAAATGCAACGATGATAAATTACGAGATAAAGATTCCTCAAGCGTACAAAGGAGAACCTCAAAAGATGGAAACACTCTCCTTTAGCGTTACAAAAGTAGGTTCTACAGTTTTCTACAAAGGTGTTCCGGTTATAGACAATGCCAACACTGGCAATGCCTCAGGCACGACATTTTTGAAATCGCCCGAAGGAACAGCCTTTGAAAGAACATCTTCTTATCAATCTCTTTCAATTGGAAGCAAAACTTATAGCGATGTCTTAGAGGTTGATCTTATCCTTAACAACCTCAAAAGAGAATTTTACTTTGCGAGAAATGTGGGAGTCATAAAACTTGAAAACTATCTTTTAAATCAGCAAAAGATGTGGGAATTCATCTCCGGTTTAACCGTTGTTCAACCAAACGTTGGTAAGTTCGAATACAATCCGCTTCCAGCCATTCCTGTGGCTCCACAAATTACAGATCTTTCAACTTCAACTCAAATAACGATGACATGGTCTTCGACGCAGACAAATGTTAACTACGAACTTTATCTTGAAAAAATGGGTGACTGGATAAAGAAAATAGGATCTTCAACTGAAACTCATTTTAATTTTGAAAAATTGCCTACTGGCATTTACACATGGGTAGTCGTCACGAAAAACGCTAGCGGCCTTTCTACCGCATCTAAAGGCGCGACCTTTACCATTGACATGGGGCCAAAAGTGACCTTTACAAATCGTAAACTTGAAGCCATTATAAGATCAATGCTAAATTTACCGGCTGGACCTATATACGCGTCTGAACTTTCCAAGATAACATCTATCCAAAATAACTGGCCATCTTCCGATATGATGCTTTCGAATTTGGATGGCATACAATATCTTACCAATCTCGCGACACTCGACCTGGTTGGAAATAACATAACCGATCTTTCACCTCTGAAAGGATTACATCTCAAATCCGTTAACCTAAGTTACAACCATATAAGCGATTTGACTCCTTTAGCAACGATGACAAGTCTTAAAATGCTTAATTTAAGTCACAACGACATAGTTGATATAAGTCCTCTTGCGAATCTCGTAAACCTTACGGTACTTGATCTCAGTTCCAACAAAATAACAAATATAGCAGCAATATCTAATCTTAAAAATTTGCAGTTCCTTGATTTGAGTTCAAATGCGATAAAGGACGTTACGCCCCTTGAAGGCATAGGACAATCTTTGTTAAGTCTCGATATAAGTTATAACCCGATTCCAGTTTCTCAACTTACCTTCATAAAAAGTTGGACACAACTTCATAACCTTGGAATGAGTGGATTTAATTTTGACAACTCCGAGATAACATTCCTGTCGAAATTCACGAATCTTACCTCACTCGATCTTGGATTTAACAGAATAAGCAATATAACTCCTCTTGCGAGTTTAACGGGTTTACGTGAGTTGTTCCTTTACTCGAATATGATAAAAGATATATCTCCACTTGCAAATTTAAAGAATTTGGAATGGCTTAACGCAGGAGCAAATCTAATAAGCGATCTTTCACCGCTTTCAAATCTTATGAAACTGAGATTCCTTGATCTTGAACTTAACCAGATATCGGATATATCTCCGCTTACAAATCTTTCAAATTTAGAGATATTGAATTTAAATTTCAACAACATAACGCTCAAATACACGCCGACCTTTGATAAGATGCTTCATCTTCTCTGGCTTATGCTTGATTCGAACAGCATATCTGATTTCAACATAGTCTCGACAGTGCCAGATCTCTGGATATTGGATATTTCTTCGAACAACATATCAGATCTGTCTCCGATATCCAGCATGAAAAATTTGCTCAGAATAGATCTTTCATCGAATAAAATTTCAGACATGAATGCCATCGTCAACGATATGTATTTAAAAATCGGTTCGATCGTCGATATCAAAAACAACGAAATGAATTTTGCGCAATCGACAATTGTGAATGAAATAAATACACTTCAAAGCAGAGGAATCACTGTTATTCATTGAAAATGGCCGATGATAAGCTAACAGGCCAAACGGGCGAGTTCGATATTCTTCGAGGTTTTGCGATATGGATAGTTGTGTTTGCACACAACGCATTTTACCAGATACAATCTTTCAATTCTCCAAACCTTGAACTCGCCTTTACTTTTTTGAATTTTTTTATCGTTGCCATGCCGATTTTTTTCTTTGTAACGGGGTATTTTTCTGTAAGGGTCGCGAGAAGAAACCCAAAGCGATTTATTTTATCAAGGTTAAGGCTTATAGGAATTCCTTACCTTGTATGGTCAACCTTTTACATCTTTATGCAATACTTTCTTGGCAGATTTATCAACTTTGATAAAAGTTTTTCTTTGAAAGACATTTTTGGATATTACCTGCTTGGAAATGCCGTTGAAGAATATTATTTCATATTCGTGCTCATAATTTTCTATCTGATAACTCCTTTTTTGATCAAAACTCTCTTAAAATTCAATTTTTTTCTCCCATCTCTTTTCATTTTGATGATGTTTTTTTCCGCGCTTTATTACGTCCCGAACTACTTCGGAATACACTGGATAAGCACTTTCTGGGCATACAGGAACCCTTTCACATGGCTCTTCTTTTACGTATGGGGAATGTCAACATTTGATAAAGTCAACAACAACCATCCGTACTGGAGAAATGCTCTTCCTTCAAAAACAATCGTAATTTGCATTGTGCTTTACATTCTAAGTTTTATCGAATTCTATTTCATGCCTTACAAATACGAAGATGGGATTTCGCTCATGGCCCCGCTTGGTCTTGCTCTTTCTGCTGCTTTCATGCCAATACTCTTAAAATTCGCTTACTTCATCTCTAAAAAACTACCCATAACATCCAAACTATTTGGTGATTTTGGAAGACATACGCTTGGCATATACCTTATGAATGGATTCATCGAAGGTCTATTACTTGGACTTGGGTTTATCTTTTATCCGCCATTTAAAAACGAGAGCAGTTTGGCTGTAAATCTTTTGCTCTTTGCGATTGCACTTTCACTTTCTTTTGCCATGGTCAAAATTGTCTGGAAATTAAGCAAAAAAGTTTATGTTTTGATCTTCTGATATTTTTTGGGCTTTGTGACAAAAAGCGGAGCAAGAGATATGAAGAACCCTCCGAAAAGTTCCATGCCTTTTATCTGAGAGCATTCACGAAAATACAGATAAGTGTTAAGCATCGCAAGGATGCCGAGTGCAAACAAGATGTAGGGAAAAATTTTTTTGAATTTTAAAGATAAGACAAAAACAAACGATGCGCCAACGAATATCAAAAGCCCATACCAGTTAAAGGGAATAAACGGAGATCTTGGCAATAAAAGCAGCGAAAAGAATCCAAGCGAAATACCTCCTAAAACGGAAGAAACGTAAAAAATTTTCATCATTTTCTTGTACTCACCATCCTGTGAAAAAATATGATCAAAAATATAATACCGCTTAAAGCAAGCGGAACAAAATAACTCAAAATTCTCCACTCAAGCGTTACCGTGGCGAGAAATTTTGGCGGAATTATCGTTGAAAAGAAGAGGTAAAATCCACCTTCTGCCAATCCAGACGATCCTGGCGTCGGAGAAAAAAAGATGATCGTCGTTGCAATCGCTTGAAGCGATATAACTTCCAACATACCTTTCGGTATATTCTCAAAAATGCCGAAAGATTGAACCGCGGCAAAAGCCAAAAACAAGTGACCAAAAGCTGAAAGTAGGGCAAGGAAAAAAACAGGTATGATAAATTTCCAGTTCGTTGATATCATCTTCATGCTTTGAACGTAATTTTTGAACTCTTTCTCTGCTTTTTGCGTTAAATCCGGGATTTTAGGGCTTAATTTTTTGCTGACTCTCAAAAGACCTATCGCCCATTTCGTTATGGTCAAAAGAGAAGTTCTCACCTTAGAACTCACATTTATCAAAATGAGAATCAAAATCCCGCCTATTGAAAGTCCAAAGCCAAGAAAAGAAAGGACAAACGTGATTTCATTCCTTTCAACAACCTGCAATGCGATTAAAAAGCCCATCGCCGCAGCAACCACCATGGCACTTTGTTTTATTATGTATCTCAATTCCGTTACAGAAACAGAACTTCCAAAATTTATTCCATTTCTTTTAAGATATGCTATCTGAAAAACACTGCCTCCCGTTGACGCTGGCGAAAGTTTGTTGAAAAATATCCCTATGATCGACATGTTAAAAGATTTCAAAAAAGAAAAAGGCACGCGTATGAGCTTTCTAATTAAAATATAAGTTATAAAAGTATCCGTTATCCATGAAAATAAAAGGCTCAATATGCCTAAAAATCCCCATGGATTGACCAAGAAAAAGTTTATAACCTTTCCCCATTCAATTCCACCACTGAAGTTGCTCAGAAAATAAAAAGTTATGACCGACACTATTCCAAGCAGTAAAAGATATATGACAATACGCTTCAAATTTTTCCCCGCCATGATACAATATATTCGTACTTGATATTTTAGAACAAAAATGCTTTTTTTCAAAGGTGGAGGAATTAGATGGCAGAACCACACGGAGGAAAACTCGTCAATCTTGTTGCCAGCGATAACGATGTCAAAGAGATTCTGCAAAATTCAGAAAATTTCAAAAAGGTACCAATTTCGGATTACAAACTCAGAGACATCGAGAATATCGCAACGGGTCTTTTCAGCCCATTAACTGGGTTCATGAAAGAAAAAGATTATCTTGATGTTATAGATAAAATGCGCTTATCAAATGGGTTGGTATGGACTATACCTATCACACTTCCAATTGACGAATCAAACTTTAAAAACCTTAAAGAGGGTGAAATGATCCTCTTAACCGATTTTGACGGCAACATACGTGCTTCCATTAAAGTAGAAGACAAGTTTGTACGTGACAAACAAAAAGAGTCCTTAGGTGTTTTCGGAACAGACGATCTCAAACATCCGGGAGTTGCAAGATTGAAGGAAGAAAGTATCTTTCTCATAGGAGGTCAAATAAACCTTTTTAAAAGACTCGATTACGGAAATTTTGAAAGATACAGATTTGATCCGGTTGAAACGCGTAAACTTTTCGATGGAATGGGTTGGAAAAGCATCGTAGCCTTTCAAACGAGAAATCCCATTCACAGATCTCATGAATATTTACAAAAAGTCGCGCTTGAGATATGCGATGGATTATTTTTAAATCCGCTTGTGGGTGAGACCAAATCGGATGATCTGCCATCAGAGGTAAGAATGAAAACTTACGAAGTCATGATAGATAAATATTTTCCAAAGTCAAGAGCCATGCTTGGTATCTTCACCGCAAATATGAATTACGCCGGTCCGCGCGAGGCTGTTTTTCACGCCATATGTAGAAAAAATTACGGATGCACGCATTTCATAGTGGGGCGAGATCATGCAGGCGTTGGAAATTATTATGGAACTTATGATGCCCAAAAAATTTTCGATCTTTTTGATCCAAAAGAAATCGGAATAACTCCTTTGAAATTCGAAAATGCTTTTTACTGTACCAAATGCGAATCTATGGTAACATCAAAAACATGCCCTCATTCTGATGAATTTCATATTTACTTGAGTGGTACAAAGATTCGAGAGACACTTTCCAAGGGAGAAACGCTTCCAAAAGAATTCACAAGACCCGAAATTTCAAAAATTCTAACGGATTACTATGAAAAAGACAAATGAGCTAAGACTTCCAAATTTTCTGATAGTTGGTGCGGCAAAAAGTGGAACAACGTCTTTGAGTTATTATCTCAAGCAACACAGGCAGATATACATTTCGCCTGTCAAAGAGCCTAAATTTTTCACGGCCCAGTTTTTGAAATTTCCTCTTAAGGGTATAGGCGATGACGTAGTCGAAAAGCACATCGTCAAAACCTTTGAAGATTACAAAAAACTTTTCAAATGGGTAACACCAGAAAGAAAAGCGATAGGCGAAGCGAGCGTTGATAATCTCTATTACCATAAAAATGCGATAAAACAGATAAAAAAATATTTGGGAGATCCAAAAATAATAATCATATTGAGAAATCCCATCTCAAGGGCTTTTTCCGCTTACACCCATCTCGTGCGAGATGACAGGGAAAAACTTTCATTTGAAGAAGGACTTCGAGCAGAGTCAGAAAGAATGAATGACAACTGGGAATTCATGTGGTTTTACAAAGATGTAGGTCTTTACCATGCACAGGTAAAAGATTATCTTGAAAATTTTTCAAATGTAAAGATATACTTAACCGATGATTTGGAAGAAAAACCACTTGAGATCGTAAAAGACATTTTCAAATTTCTTGAAGTAGACGATGATTTTGTTCCGGATGTCAGCGTAAAATACAACGTTTCCGGCGTTCCGAAACGGAAGATATACGCAAAAATTTCAAAAAATTTGAACACACTCGGTAGTTTTCTTGAAAAAAGGGTTAATTATCTTTTCCCGAAAAAAGGCATAAAGATAATAGGGTTTTTTGAAAAAGTGCGTGCAAAAGAAGTGCGAAAACCAAAGATGAAACGCGAAACATACAATGTGCTTGCAGATTTTTATCGCGAAGATATATTAAAAACTCAAAAAATGATAGGGAGGGATCTTTCAAATTGGCTCAAGTAAAATCAGGATTTGTCTTATGGTTTACAGGTCTGTCCGGATCTGGTAAAACGACACTTTCTTTGGAAATCGAAAAGCGCCTTAAGAACATTGGAATACCATATGTTCAAAGACTTGACGGTGATGTTGTAAGAAAGGAACTCACCAGAGATCTGGGATTTTCGAAAGCAGACAGAGATGAAAACATAAGACGTGTCGGATTTGTGGCAAAACTTTTAAGCGATAATGGAATTCCAACACTTTGTGCTTTTATATCGCCTTACAAAGATGTAAGAAACGAGATACGTCAAAAATGTTCGAATTTTATAGAGATATTCGTATATTGTCCGCTAAAAACTTTAATAGAAAGGGATCCAAAGGGACTTTATAAAAAAGCGCTTGATGGCGAGATAAAAGGTTTTACCGGCATAGATGATCCATATGAGCCGCCTGAAAATCCAGAAATAACGATCGATACTTCCGTTGAATCGGTAGACGATGAGGTGGAAAAAATAATTTCTTACATAACGAAGAAAGACCTTCTCGAGATGTAGTTTGCTTTAAAATTAACAAAACGATCTTAAATATGTCTTTTTAGTTAAATCTTAATTAAGATCATGAATGTTATTTGCACTAAATTATTTCATATTTTCATGTCAAAAGAGATAAAATTGATTGATGCGAAATCGCATCTAATTTGAGGAGGTCATTCAGATGGAAAATGGGAATGGTGGAAGTCTTTTTAGCGATGCCATGAAGCAGTTTGACAGGGCAGCGGATTTGATGAAATTAGACGATGGAATGCGACAGGTTCTAAAGAGTCACAAAAGGGAATTAACCGTTAACTTTCCGGTGAAGATGGATAATGGTTCAATACGAGTTTTCACCGGATACCGTTTTCAGCACAACATAGCTCGTGGACCGGCAAAGGGTGGCATAAGGTACCATCAAAATGTTAACGCAGATGAGATAAAGACCCTTTCTTTCCTTATGACATGGAAATGCGCGATATCCGGCATTCCTTACGGCGGTGCCAAGGGAGGAGTGAGAGTAAATCCCAACGAACTTTCAGAAGGAGAACTTGAAAGACTTTCAAGAAGATTTTTCTCTGAAATAGCGCCCTTCATAGGAACGGAAACAGATATACCGGCACCGGATGTCAACACAAATGCCAAAATAATGGCATGGTACATGGATACTTATTCGATGAATATAGGAAGATCAGAACTCGGTATAGTGACAGGTAAACCTCTTGAGATTGGCGGATCTCTTGGAAGAAATGAAGCAACCGGCCGGGGAGTCGCGATTGTAACCGACGAAGCGTGCAAATATTTTCTTACCGGTTCGGGCATAAGGGGTAGAACGGTGGCGATTCAGGGATTTGGAAATGTTGGTTCTTACACCGCCTTGATCATGGGCACCGAATACAACGCAAAGGTTGTCGCGATAAGCGATATAACCGGCGCGTATTACAACCCTGAAGGTATAAATGTTCAAGAAGCCTTTGATTATGTAACATCACACAAAGATCTGAGTGGGTTCAACGGCGGAACGAAAATTTCAAATGATGAACTGATAGCTTTAAATGTGGATGTGCTTATTCCTGCTGCCCTTGAAAGAGCCGTAACCGATAAAAACGCTGACAAAGTTCGTGCAAAAATAATCGTTGAAGCGGCCAATAACCCAACAAGTCCGGAGGCAGATGAAATTCTTAGGAAAAAAGGAATAAAAGTTATCCCAGACTTTTTGACAAACTCCGGTGGTGTCGTTGTTTCTTACTTCGAATGGGTTCAAGGACTTTACTCGTATTTCTGGGATCTCGAAGATGTCAGAAAAGCCCTTACGAAGATCATGAAAAATGCATTTGGAGATATCGTTAAAACGATGGAACAGTATAAGACCGACATGAGAACCGGCGCGTATATACTGGCAATAAGCAAAGTTGCGACGGCGACAAAATTGCGCGGAATATATCCATAAATTAACATCATAAAATATAAAAAGGGCAATCGAAAGATTGCCCTTTTTTGGTATAATTTGGGCAAAGGAGATTTAAAATTTACAAATGTTGACACCATTACAGAAGCAGCACGCAAGATTTATATCGATAATAGAAGGTTCAATGGCAACGGTATGGGGCACTTTCACGGGAGGATTTGGCGGTAATTCTTATCTTATCGGATTTTTCTTATGGCTCGGTGCTTCTCCATTTGTCATGTCCATATATTCAGCCCTTATACCGCTTTCAAGCGTTGTTCAACCAATTTCTTTGCTGCTCGCAAGAAAATTCACGAGCAAAAAGCGTTTTATCTTTACTTTCACCACCATTTCAAGGCCCATATTTTTCATTTTAGCGCTTACTTATCTTATGCCATCTAACATTAAGATATGGGTGGCACTTGTTGTTTTCTTCTTCATAGAGGTCCTTACTTCTGTGGTTGGATCTCCATGGCAAGCATGGATGAGCGAATTGGTCGATCCCGAAATACGTGGCAAGTACTTCGGTATGCGTAACCTCATAACAGGACTTGTTGCCATTCCGTCATTGCTTATTGCCGGTTATCTGCTCGACGCCCTCGGAAAAGGATTTTGGGCTTTTCTTGTGTTGTTTTCGATAGGATCCGTTTTTGGAATTTTAGACTGTTATTCAACGAAACTTCAAGACGAAGATCAAAGTTCAAGAGTTCCGGTGATAAACATGTCCGCCATATTTGAAGTTTTAAAGATCAAGGGCCTTTACCGTAAATACATGATCGCACTTTCTCTTTGGATTTTGACAATGAATTTGGTGGGACCTTACGCAACTGTTATGATGATAAACGTGTTCAAATACGATTATGCGACACTCGGTATTTTAACGATGGTCTCCACCGTGGCAGCCGCGTTTTTTCAACCTTTGTGGGGAAGACTCGGAGACAAGTACGGAAATTTAAAGATGCTGAAATTAAACCTTTCCATTCAAACGCTTTTAACGCTTGGATGGATCTTTGCCGTTCCTTACATGTATTACATGATTCCATTTCAAATCGGAATAGGGATAATAGCAACTGCGGGAACAGGTTTGACATCTTTTAATTTTTTGTTAGAAATTGTGCCTAATTTTGGAAAAACAGAGGCTTTTTCCGTTTACGCAAGTATGACTAATCTGGCTTCTTTCGTTGGAAATTTACTTTCTGGCTTTCTATTCGTGCTTTTCGCGTCGATCCACTTCAACCTTAATTTTTGGGTTATAGATGCCTACAGGCTTGTCTTCATAGTTTCAATACTTTCTTCCATATGGACTCTTAGAATTGTACTTAAAATTAAAACCAATATCAAATCGTAAAACTGCACGTCACTTGTGAAAAGCAACGTGCAGTTAAAAGTTTAAACCTTGAACTCGACAAAAGCACTTCTCGGTGCACCGCATATGGGGCATTTCTCAGGTGGCACACCTTCGACCGTATGTCCGCATACAGGACAGATGTAAATTTTATCTGCCGTGTAATCTTTTCCTTCTTTGGCTAACTTTTGAGCATTTTTATACATCTCTCTGTGAATTTTCTCGGCTTCCAGAGCAAAGTGAGTTGTTCTTTCCGCCTCTTTTTCTCCCTGCAATTTAGCCGTGTTGTTGTAAACAGGATACATTTCTTCAACCTCGAAATTTTCTCCGTCTATGCACTGTTGGATGTTAAATGTTGGATCTCCGATCATCTTAAGGGCATTGTAATGATTTTTTGCATGGACATATTCGGCGTAAGAAATGGCTTTAAAAAGATTTGCAAGTCTTTTTAAACCCTTTTTTTCAGCCTCTTCTGCAAATATCTGGTATCTCATGTGAGCCTGCGACTCGCCGGCAAAAGCAGCCTTTAAAAAATCTGTTGTCATCTGTTTCATTTTATTACCTCCTTCTCGAAAATGGTATTCGATATCAAAATAGATTATACCATATATTCACTTCAAAAGCCGAATGTTTACCGTCGCGACGATTCGGGATCTGAATTTTGCTTGGTATAAAATCAAAAAAACAGTGAGCATTTCAGGCGCTAAGTGCTATAATTGTTAGCGGAGGTTGATAACATGATAAAAAATTACGTGCTTGACACGAACGTTTTGATTCATGATCCGAATGCCATACATTCTTTTGAGGATAACAACCTTATAATCCCTTTGCCAGTCATAGAAGAGATAGATAAACTCAAGGGCAGGCCAGGCGAGATAGGAATGAGCGCAAGACAGGTGGCCCGGGAACTCGATTCGTTCAGAAAACAGGGAAAACTTTTCAGAGGCGTGAAGATAGATGGTGGCGGAATTTTAAAAGTTGAAGTTATAGAAGATTTCAAAGAAATGCCGCGCTTTCTTTCCGATAAAGTCATGGATGACTGGATACTTTTTTACACGATGCAGATAAGCAAAAGAGACACCAACATAAGGACAATCTTGGTTAGCAAAGACATAAACATGAGAATAAAAGCAGATGCCATAGGACTTGAGGCACAGGACTATTTGAAGGACAAAACAGAAGAAATGAATCTTCTGAAGGGATACACCCAGATAGATCAAAATTCATCCTACGATTTCGATCCCAAAAATTTAAATTTAAGGCCAAATGAATTTGTCGTTTTTAAAGATTCTAAAATTTTTAGATTTAAAAGCGGGAAGATTATTCCTTCAAAGATTGACTTCAGCACCAGTGTTTGGGGAATAAAGCCTCTTAACATCGAACAGATCATGGCTTTAGATCTGCTACTCGATCCCGATCTTTCATTCGTAACACTTTTGGGTATAGCGGGCACAGGCAAAACTTTGCTTTCAATAGCATCGGCGCTTTACATGATCACAGATCTTAAGGTATTCAAAAAATTAACGGTTACCAGACCCGTCATCCCTATGGGCAAAGATATAGGTTTTCTTCCGGGAAGTGCCGAAGAAAAAATGAAGCCATGGCTTGAGCCAATAAGGGACAATCTTGAGTTCCTTTTTGACAATGCGGGAAAATCAACGTCTAAAATAGACTCTCTTAATTTTTTGCAGGTTGAAGCGTTAAGTTACACAAGAGGTAGAACAATTCCACATCAATTCATAATAGTGGATGAAGCCCAAAATCTAACACCGCATGAAGTCAAAACCATAGTTACACGCGCGGGTGTCGGAACCAAAATCGTGCTTACAGGCGATATATCTCAAATAGACAGCCCTTACCTTGACGCATTCTCCAACGGTCTTTCATACGCAACGGCACGTTTTTCAAATTATTCGATGGCCGGACATCTAACGCTTTCGATAGGTGTGAGGTCTGAACTTTCAACTTTGGCATCTAAAATACTTTGAGGAGATGATCCTGTGATCTTTGAGCCGTTTAAAATTGGAAATTTAGAATTAAAGAACAGAATCGTAATGCCACCTATGTGTCAGTATTCTTCGGACAACGCTGGCAGTGTAAAGTCATGGCACATTTCTCATTACGTCGCGAGGGCCATAGGCGGAGTTGGACTTATAATTGTCGAGGCAACCGCTATTGATCCAGATGGAAGAATTTCACCCAACGATCTGGGAATTTGGGATGATTCACACGTGGAAGGGTTAAAAACGCTTGTAGAGAGAGTTCATGAAAATGGAGCGAAGATAGCCATTCAACTTGCCCATGCCGGAAGAAAATCAAAAGCAACCGATGATCCCGTTGCCCCTTCTGCCGTAAGATACAGCGAACACTACGGACATCCTCGTGAACTCACACAGGATGAAATAAACCAGATCGTTGAAAAATTTCAAAACGCCTCAAAACGTGCCAAGAAATCCGGATTCGATGGTATCGAAATACACGCCGCTCACGGTTATCTCATAAATGAGTTCTTATCCCCGCTTACCAATAAAAGAACAGACAGATACGGCGGATCCATCGAAAAGAGAGCCAGAATTTTGATCGAAATCATTTCTGCTATACGGGAAGTGTGGGACGAACCTTTATGGATAAGGGTATCGGCATCCGATTACGCGAAAGGCGGAAATGATGTGGATGACACGATCGACATACTTAACTTTTTGAAAGACAAAATAGACGGTGTCAACGTTAGCGGCGGCGGATTGGTTCGTGATCAATCGGTTAAAGTTTATCCGGGTTACATGATAGACAATGCCGGCAGAGTCAAAATCGGCACAAACCTTGCAGTTATAGGTGGTGGGTTGATAAACTCTTTGGAACTTTCAGAATACTCGCTTAATTCGGAAAAATGCGATCTTGTTTTTGTTGGAAGGCAACTTTTAAGGGATCCTTACTGGCCATTGAAAATTGCTCATGAGGCCGGAATAGACATAGAATGGCCAGTTCAATACGAAAGAGCGAAAGATGTTACAAAGTGAAAAATGTAATCTTAAAGATAAATTAAAAAACAAGTGTTAAAATATCATGAGATGCGATGATAAGATATGGAGGCGATCGAATTGCCACTTTACAGATACGTGTGTCCAAATTGTGGACATGAAGAAGTTTTACTTAAAAAATTTTCCGAAGCAGATGGAGTGAAGTGTGAAGTTTGCGGTAGCAAGATGGTCAGACAGATGAGTAATCTCGGGGTGATCGTCTTCAAGGGAAATGGATATTACACAACGGATTTCAGAAAGAAAGGTACCGTTGGATCGTCGTCGAAATAATTGAAAATCAAGTACTTTTTGTGGTATCCTATAAGTAACGGGGCGTGGCGCAGATGGCTAGCGCATCTGCATGGGGCGCAGGAGGTCGCTGGTTCAAGTCCAGTCGCCCCGACCAGTAGAAACCCATCCTTGCGGATGGGTTTGATTTTGTGATGTACGTTCACATGTGGTAAAATCTTTTTCGGAAAGATTCGAAAGGAGAGGAAAGCAGTGGATATTTCCGCAATAAAAGTTAAAGAGCTTCGTGATATGACAGGGGCTGGAATGATGGATTGTAAAAATGCCCTCGTTGAAAGTGAAGGAGACATTGGAAAGGCAAAAGAAATTTTGAGAAAGAAAGGTCTTTCAAAGGCAGACAAGAAAATTGGACGTGAAGCAAACAACGGATGGATCATCGATTACATTCACTTCAACGGCAGGGTGGGCGTGATGCTTGAGTTGAATTGTGAAACGGATTTCGTTGCTAAAACAGATGAGTTCAAAGCGCTTGGAAAAGATATTTGCAAGCACATAGCCATGCAAAATCCTAAATACGTCAGCAGAGACACCATCGATTCGTCGGTGATAGAAAAAGAAAAAGAGATATACAGGGCACAATACGAGGGCAGTGGGAAAATAGGTCAGGCTCTTGAAAAGATAGTGGAGAACAAACTTGAAAAGTTTTATCAGGAAAATTGCCTTTTAGAGCAAAAATATTTTCTTGATGAATCAAAGACAATTACCGATATGATAAAAGAAGCAATTGCAAAACTCGGAGAAAATATTTCTGTTGGAAGATTTGTAAGATTTGAAATAGGTCAATAAAAGGTGAGCGTGTTGCTCACCTTTTTTATGTGAGGTGTCTGAGATGTACAAAAGAGTGCTTTTGAAGTTAAGTGGAGAGGTACTTTCGGGAGAAGGGAAAAAAGGTCTTGACTCGAGCATGGGAGATGTTATAGTCGACGAAATCTCCAAAGTGCTTGAAATGAAGATAAAAATTGGCATCGTCATAGGAGCCGGGAATCTTTTCAGAGGCGAAGAACTGTCTTACGTCGGATCTATAAACGCAGATCAGATAGGAATGTTAGGTACCGTCATAAACTCATTGTATCTCTTGTCGGCTTTGAAAAAACATGGCATAGATTCGGTCGTACTTTCAAAAATAACGAATCTTCCATCCATCGAGAATCTTACATATGATGCGGTTGAAAGGGCTTTCAGAGAAAATAAAGTTGTCATATTCGCCGGAGGTACGTCAAATCCGCTTTTCACGACGGATACCGCGGCGGCTTTAAGAGCAGCAGAGATGAACGCGGAAGTGCTTATAAAAGGTACAAAGGTCGATGGCGTTTATTCAAAAGATCCCAAAAAATACAACGATGCAAAAAAATTCGAAAAACTTACTTTCGAAGAGGCGATACAGTTAAATCTTACCGTGATGGACACCTCTGCTTTTGCTCTTTGCAAATCTCATTCGGTTCCTATAATAGTGATGAATTTTTTCGAAAAAGGAAACTTTTTGAAACTGCTCAACGGTGAAAAGGTAGGTACGATTATCTTTGATGGAAATACGCATTGAAAACAAATTATATACCAAACCAAAGGCTTTAAAAGTGAAGTATAATTTCAGCGGGTGGAGTGTGGCAAAAAGTAAGCAGTGAGAAGTAAGGAAAAACACAGGCAGACGCGGCTGGCCGTCATGGTCGAAGAACCGAAATCGCCAGGTGCTATTGGCTATATGTTTTTAATTGGCTTAATTTTGGTATAATTCTAAAGAAATCAAATTTTTTGAAAGGAGAGTATCGATATGACACTTAATCCTTTGATCAATCAAGCCAAGGAAAAAATGGAAAAATCAATTGCTTCGATCAGGACGGAACTGACACACATAAGAACGGGAAGGGCTTCTCCATCACTTTTGGATGAGATCAGAATGGACTATTACGGAACACCAACACCCATTTCACAAGTTGCGTCAATAAACGTCTCCGAAGCAAGAACTCTCATTGTTAAGCCATGGGATAGAACACTTTTATCCATGATAGAAAAGGCCATTTTGGCATCAAATCTCGGAATAACGCCAATTAACGACGGTACAGTCATAAGACTTAATTTTCCCTCTCCGACCACAGAGCAAAGAAAAAATCTCGTTAAAAAGTCAAAAGAGATAATTGAAAATGGGAAAATAGCGGTTAGAAACATAAGAAGAGAGATAATGAAGGTCGTAAAAGAAGAAAAAGAAGGCGGAAAGATCACCGAAGACGACGAAAAATCTCTTGAAGAAGAACTTCAAAAGATAACAGATGAATACGTTAAAAAACTCGATGGAATTTTTGCCGAGAAAGAAAAGGAGATAATGGAATTTTGAAACCGGCTCATGTGGCCGTCATAATGGATGGAAACGGAAGATGGGCTCTCAAAAAAAATCTGCCAAGGTACGATGGCCATTGGAAAGGTGCTGAAGTTGCCGAGAATATCATAGAATGGTGCAACGATAGGGAGATAAAATATTTAACTCTTTTCTCTTTTTCAACGGAAAACTGGAAAAGACCTCAAACTGAAATCAACATGATATTTCACATACTTGCCAAATATTTAAGCGATAGGCTTAACAAAGTGATCGAGAAAAATGCTCGTCTTCATTTCATAGGAGATCTTGATGTATTGAATCCAGAAACACGTCTTATATGTTTGAACTCGGAACAAAGTACATCCAAATGCACGGGTATGGTTATAAACCTTGCCGTCAATTACAGTGGAAGAACCGAGATTCTGAAGGCAGCTCAGGAATGGGATGGCAAAGATGAATTTGAATCCCATCTTTACACCGCTGGGCAACCCGATCCTGATTTTCTCATAAGGACAGGCGGGGAAAAAAGAATAAGCAACTTCATGCTTTGGCAAATGGCTTACACAGAACTTTACTTCACCGATGTTTTATGGCCGGATTTTTCTGAAAGTGATTTAGATCTTGCGCTTGAAGATTTTTCGAAGAGAGAAAGAAGATTTGGGGGGGTCGGATGAGAAAAGAGACAAAGATACGCCTTATAACCTCTGCGGTTGCAATACCGGTAGGAATTTTGTGCTTTTTTAATTTTTGGAGTACCGTTGGGCTTTCGGCGACGGCAGTCGGCCTTGCGGGGTACAACTACATTCAAATAACGCTTAGAGGATCGAGAAAAATTCACAGGTATTTTTACATAATCGCCATACCAGCACTTAACGTGGTTTTTGGCTTTCTTGTTCATATGCCGGCCATGATAGTCTTATCTTACTCCCTTGTCATGAGTGTCGGATTTTTTCTTGCCATCGCTTTTAACGATCCGAACGAAACGATAGAAAGAAACATCGTCTATGGTTCTTTAGGATTATGGTATTTGTCTTTCAACCTTGCCTTTTTCATTCTCATATACGCTCAGTTTGATGCCGTGTACTCTTTAAGTGCTCTCGGTTCAGCCTTTGTTTTTGACTCTGCCGCTTACTTTGTAGGATCGAGATGGGGAAAGCATAAATTCATAAAGAGGATAAGCGCCGGAAAATCAATTGAGGGAGTTATAGGAGGCTTTGTCTTTCTTATAATCTTCTTCTTAATTTACGATTCCATTCTTTATCCTTTTTTTGGCTGGCGTCATTTCAGTTGGATAGCGATAATAATCCTTTCAGCGGTTTTCTCTTTTTTCAACACCGTTGGAGATATAACACAATCCGTTTTTAAAAGAAATCGCCAGATAAAAAACGCCGGAAACATTCTTCCAGGTCATGGAGGATTTTGGGATAGGATAGATGGTCTTTTGATTTCTGTTCCGATGTACTACATTACCTTCGTCATTCTGAATTATTTTCATTTACTTAAAGCATGATAAAAAAATACTCTTATTTTGCCTTCTTCACATTTGGATTTTTCGCCATGATCCTTCCAAGCGCACTTCCCATCGCCATGAAAGAATTCAGAATGGATTATTCGCAAAGTGGCTACATCATGATAATAGGTACAGCAGGTTACATAGCGGGTTCCTTGATATGTGCATTATTCGCACATAAAACAGGGCTGAAAATGATTGCCGTACTGGGTGCTTTTTTCTCTTCCGTTGGATTGTTTTATTTCTTTTTTGTCAGAGATTTTATCAATCTTTCTTTCGCAAATTTCATCGCAAACATAGGAATGGGCTTCATAGAAATAGGAATAGGATCCTTAATAGGTTCATTGAAAGAAGAAAATGTTTCTGGCACTCTAAACAGGGTTAACGCACTTTTTGCATTTGGCGCTTTCATGAGCCCCTTCATCGTCTCCTTTATCGTCAATTACAAGATGAACTGGCAGATCGCTTATCTAATAGGTACCTTTTTTGCGATATTGTCGCTTGCGATATCTTTGAAAATCAAAGAAGTTAAAAGTGAAAAATCAACCGATGAATTGAAAATCAACGTTTTTAATCCTTTTTTCATCTTTATATACATCATGATAGGCATATACGTTGGATATGAAGCAACGTATTCATCATGGGTCACAACATTCTTAACCAATTTCAGGCACATCGATGTGGCTTTAGCCGCTCTTTCTTCCTCCGCTTTTTGGATAGGCATGTTTTTGGGAAGACTTTTTGCAAGTTACATAAAGGTGAAGGCGACGGTATGGCTTATTTTCATAGTTGCCGCTTCTCTGACTTCCGTTATCTTCTCGGTAGCCTTCGCAAATTATTACGTCGCGATGATCTTTGTACTTTTGAGCGGATTGTTTTTTGCAAGCACCTACCCAACTATTCAATTGATGCTGATAGAAAAGGCCGGAGGAAATATAGGAAATTTGATGGGTGTGTTTGTCTTTTTCGTTGGCATCGGCGCAACACTTGCACAATGGATGGTAAGCGCCGCTTCAAATTTGTGGGGCATACTCGTGGGATTCAGTTTAATACCCTTTATGATATTTGCGGAATTGGCACTTTCGATACACATGAAGGCAAAAGCGGCAACGAGTCACGAGTAACGCGTGATCAGAAAACGGCGAATGGCAAATAGCACATGGCCAATAGCACGTGGGAAAGTCAAACCGGAGGCGGAGGGCATGATGCCTCGAGGCGGCCTCCACAGCAAAGCGAGGACCAGACACCGAAAGGCGAATGCTGGAGCCGACGCACAAAAAGCAGCATATAGCAAATGGCGAATGACCAAAGTATGATGGCACAATACCGTAAAAACAACTCAACGGGATTTTTTTACTGCCCGATCCTCACGATCAAAATTGATTGTATTCCTTTGAAAATGAGATATCGATCTGTTAAGCCGGCTTTCACATATTTCTCGTTTATTCTCGAAAAAAATTGTTGAAATTTCCTTGGTGCAATAGGAATTCTCACCGTTCTGCCCCATTGAATGGGATAGGTGTATTCATATGCCGATACCTGAGAAAGCACAACAAATTTCATCGTCTCAGAGAGATCAAGGTATCCTCTTCCACCATTCCTTCTTTGAAATCTTGACGAAAGCGTGGCGCCTTCCTTTAAAGCCTTTACGGGAATTTCAAAATCTGCACCGTCAAAGTTCATGATTTCTTCTGTTCTTCCGGTATCTTCAAGTGAATTAGAACAGATATTCAAAGTGCCATCCGAAAATTTCATTTCAATCGTTTTTGAATATCCAAACTCTATCTTATCTTCTCTGATGGAATCAAGCGTTTTGACAAGATGTCTGACACTTTCATATGGAATTTCGATTGCAAAGTTGACACCATGAAAGTTCATGAAGGCCAGGCCTGTGTGGCCATAATCTTCACATGCCGAAAAAAATCTTCCGTTTTGAGATCCGACGAAGATCATTTGTCCTTCTCTCGATATTATGCTTCCGATATCAAGTGTCCTTCTCAATTGCATCGTATCCACGATCTGATCTGTTTCAACTTCATCTTTTTTTCTCGGATTTTGGACAAAAGGATGAAGGATGGATATGATCTCGGTACCTTTCGAAATCTGAAAAGTCGATCCGAATTCCATCATCACGTCTTCGCTTTTTTCTCTCAAAAGTAATTTAAGATCATCTAAAAGTACCGCGTAAAATCCATCAAAAGGCGCTATCTCTCCGAGTGTAAGATCAACTGACAGGCATCCATCCGTTCCGTAAGCCATAAGATTTCCGACGTTTGCGTAAAAGTAAACCCTTCTTGTCGACGGCTCGATGGTTCCGGTTACCCTGTCGAAGATCCTCACAAATCTCGCGAATTTATAATGATCTATGCGTATCTTTGACATATTTTCGATCCCTTAAACCTATCGGAATGACAACAAGGCCCATGAGAATAGACAAAGGAATTGAACCAAAACGCTCGTACATCAAAAGGGCAACGGTTGCTCCAACAAAAAGCCATGAAAGTATTGAAAAAAAGATTTTGAGAAACATATCCGATAGCACAAAGAAAATGGCAGCAGAACTTAAAATGTAGACGAATTGCGGCACCAAAACAACGGTACCCTTTGACCACAAAAGAATCGTTACAAGATAAAGGAATATCAACGTTATCTGCGAGATTTTGAAATGTCTCTTTTTGTGAAACACAAAGGTTACAATTGCGGCACCCACGAAAAACGCATAAGCAGGCCATTCGACATGAAGAACGAAGGCTATGAAATAGAAAAACGCACCAGTCAGAATCCCAAAGAAGATCACACGCTAAACCTCACGTTCACTATATCACCATCTTCAACTATCGAGTCTTTTCCCTCTAACTTCATAAGACCATTCGTCTTTATCTCTTTCATCGAGCCAAGACGTTTGAGATCTTCGAACTTGACAACTTCAGCCCTTATAAATCCTCTTTCCAGATCCGTGTGTATTTTCCCTGCCGCTTCTTTAAAGGTCAAACCGCGCTTTATAGTCCACGCTTTAGTTTCGTCTTCTCCGGCCGTAAAGAAAGAAATAAGACCAAGGCTTGAGTAAAGTACTTTTGAAAGTCTTTGAATGCCGCTTTCGGTGAGACCGAGATCTTTTAAGAATTCAACTCTTTCAGATTCTTCAAGATCGTTTATCTCCATTTCCAGTTTTCCACATACCTCCATCATTGAAAAGCCATTTTCTTCCGCTACTTTTTTTACACCCTCTTTGCCTTTGTAATCGTGCGATCTAAAAGCATTCTCGTCCAGATTCACGACGATCACAGACTCAAGTAACGTAAAAAGCGAAAAAGCGTTGAGAATTTTTTTCTCGTCATCGCTCAAATCGGCAAGTTTGGCGAATTTATCATCGTTTAAAGTGATCAGGCATTTTTCAAGTGCCTTAAGTTGAGTTTCTTCAACCGTTGACAACTTACGCTTTGCATTTTTCAATTTTTCAACGTTGGACTCAGCGATTTCAAGGTCTCTGACAAGCAATTCATCTCGAAGGTATTGGACTTCTTTCGAAGCGTCATCGAAATACTTCGGAACGGATTCATCTTCAAAGGCTCGAATTATCCACAAAACAGCGTCGACATTTTGAATTTTCATGAGGATCTGGTTCTTGTCTTTTCTCGAAAGTTCCGGTGATAGACCGGGCAGATCGACAAGTTCTGTCGTTGCGTAAGTCGTTTTTTTAGGATTAAACATTTTCGAAAGGAAATCGACCCTTTCGTCGCGAACTTTTGCAACTCCAATTTCATCGTTTACATCTGTTCCGACCAGCAATTTGAAAACGGTCGTCTTTCCGGAAAATGGTGCACCGTATATTCCGACTTTCAATTGAATTCACTCACCTTTCTTTCTGTTTTTTCCTATCCGCCATGCGCTATTTGTCATTTTTGTTGTATATTTCAAAGTAATTTCCTTTTTCATTTTTTTGAGGTACATCGATAATTTTTATCGTAAATGTTTCATCTCTCATATGGATCGTCAAGATATCTCCTATTTTAACTTCGTAAGATGGCTTGAGAACCCTTCCGTCTTTAGAGACTCCGCCGAGATCTATCAAATCCTGAGAAATCGTTCTTCTTTTTACGATGCCCGAAACCTTTAAAAACTTGTCAAGTCTCATCTTTACCCCCAAATACCATCATTTGTAATTATAACATATCACCGATGGATATATTTTTGAAAAATGTGGTATGATCGTCTTAGCGAGTATCAAAGAGAAGTTTATCAGATCAAAAATCTTCGCAGCGGAGGCTTAACCCTTTGTAATCTTTAAAACCAAGTAAAATCCAAAAAACCAATTTTGAAAGGGGGTAAGTCTCATGAAAGGAAAAATATTCAAACTCGCTATTGTTGCCGGCGGACTTCTTAGTTTAGTTCTTGCCGCCGTCGGAAACTCGAAGTGGTGGTAACTTTCCTGAAGAGGTGAAATCGTGTCTTTATCGTTGAAGTTTTACATAGCAATTATCACGATTATTTCAGGGGCGCTTGTTTGCGCCCTCCTCTTCTTTCACGAGCCTATCGATCCATGGTGGATCGTTATAATATGGGGACTAAGCGGATGGTTTGCAGATGCCTATCCCGTCGAGGTCAGAAAAATAGATGGAAACAGATGGGTCATAGGATTAGGCATGACCTTTAATCTTTCTGCCGCGGTACTTTTTTCTCCTTTGAGTGCCATGATAATCGGTATAATTACCGCAACATCTCTAAATGAAATGAAAACTACACAATGGTATAAAATAGTTTTCAACGTTGCACAAATTTCGATAGCGACTTTTGTGGTCGCTTTTACATACAGGCTATTTCCAGTTAATTCAGAAATCGTGAAGATCTTTGCCATAGCGGCGGTAATAGGCGTTTATGCCATAATCAACAACACGTTTGTCGCAGGGGCTGTGAGTTTGGCGACAAAAAAGCGATTCGGCGGCATTTTAAAAGATGTTTTGATAGATTTCTTTGGATTGAGTATCTTCATTTCTCTATCTATCTCTTACCTTGCCATATACTTATATCCATACGTTCACTTTTACGTCATCTTCGTCATATTAGGGCCTTTGCTTGCGATAAGATTTGTCATAGACCTTTACAGAAAATTTCTCAACACAAAGTTGGAAACCATGTACGCACTCACAAGGGCGCTTGAAGAGAAAGACCCTTACACGGCCGGCCATGGAGAGCGTGTGAGTTTGTACTGCGAAGTGATAGCCGAGAAGATAGGCATATACGGAAAGCATCTCGATGATTTGAAGATAGCGGCCCAACTGCATGACATAGGAAAGATCGGCGTTAGAGACATCGTTTTGAATAAGCCCACAAGGCTAACGGATGCCGAATATGACGAGATAAAGCGCCATCCCGTTGATGGAGCAAAGATAATTTCTGAAATACCATCTCTTGATAGAATTGTGCCGTGGGTAAGGTACCATCACGAAAGATGGAATGGCACCGGTTATCCAGATGGGAAAAAAGGAACGAATACACCTTTGGAGGCGAGGATAATAGGTATCTGTGATGTTTACGATGCGCTTACAACTAAAAGGTCTTATCGAGACGAATTCACACACGAAGAAGCCATACAGATGATCGCATCCGGAAGCGGAAAGGACTTCGATCCTGAACTTGTCTCGGCTTTGATAGAATCCGAAGGCAGATTTAACAAAATAAGGGTTGCAAAAGCACCTTTGTACATGAGTGAAAAATGATATACATCTACGTTGCGGTGTTAGGCTTCATCGCCGCTTTGATCTTCAAAAGAAATGTATGGAACCCTCTCGACACGGAATTCAAATGGTTTTATCTTGTGTTTGTGCCTTTTATCCTTGAGTTGATCGCCGTTTTTGGAAATTTCGGAGATATGGCCAATTACCTTACATCGATTGCTTACATACTTTTGATAATCTTTTGTGTTGTGAATTGGCGCGTAAAAGGGTTTCCCTTCATAACGGTAGGAGCAACATCAAACACGACGGTAATCCTTTTAAATGGCGGAAGAATGCCACTTTCAAAAACAACGCTCGTGCTTGCCGGCCTTCCGGCAGATACAATGGATCCAAAACACGTTTTGATGACTTCATCGACGATTTTACCTTTCATGGGAGATGTGATTCCGATAAATTTTCTCGGCCTGCATTACGCTTGCAGCATCGGAGATCTTTTTGTTTACACAGGACTTTTTCTTTTGATATATCTTAACACCAAAAAAAGAGGTGAACATGGCAAGACCTAAAAAATACAGAATGGTTGAATACGTTTTGAAATCTTCTGAATTTTCTCCCAATCAACCAACGGGAGAGGTTGAAATTTCGATGGATGAACTTGAGGCTATGCGCCTTGCCGACATTGAAGGAATGTATCAGACTGATGCCGCTGAACTCATGGGTATATCAAGGCAGACCTTTGGGAGAATCGTGGATTCGGCGCATGCCAAAATTGCAGATGCTATAATAAATTCCAAAAAGATAAAGACCGGCAACATGGGAAGATGCAGGGTTGTGAAGTTGATGAAATGCGATAGTTGCGGAAAAACATTCAGAACGCCTGTCGATTATACCGGCCATGAATGTCCTTATTGCCACAAAACACATATTCACGAAATAGAATAAAAAAGCAGCACATGGCCAATAGCCTATGGCAAAAAAAACAGTGACGAGTGATCGGTAATCAGCAAAACAGCACGTGGCGGGTAGCAGGTAGCATGTGGAAAAAACAGTAACGCGTGATCAGTAACGAGTGACGCGTTGAAAAAGACGGACGGAGGCGGAGAGCATGATGCCGCGAGGTGGCCTCCGCAGCAAAGCGAGGACCAGACACCGAAGGGCGAATGCTGGAGCCGCTGGACAAAGGCAACATATAGAAAAAAGATTAGAGAAACAGTGACGAGTGATCAGTAACAAGTAAGCAGTCAAAGACAAAAGGCGATTCCAGTTCTTCGACTGGAATGACAACCAGCGGAGAGCATCCTGTTCTGTGCTCATAGTAAATAAGCATTCGACTTTTAAAGTGAGTTAAGTATAGTATAATATTATATGGGTAAAGCAAAAAATGCCGATTTGAATTAAGAGGTGAAAGATTTGTCAAAAACTTTTTACGTAACAACACCGATATATTACGTGAATTCCGATCCGCACATAGGCTCTGCTTACACGACAATCGTTGCGGATGTTGTTGCGCGTTACAAACGCATGATGGGTTATGATACTTTTTTTCTTACGGGTACAGATGAGCATGGTCAAAAAATACTGAGGGCTGCAAAAGAGAAAGGATTAGAGCCACAGGAATTCGTGGACGATCTTGCCGCCAAATTCGTCAAATTGTGGAAAAAACTTGACATATCAAACGATCTTTTCATAAGAACGACCGATGACTATCATGTCAAAACCGTTCAATCGTTTTTCCAAAAAATTTACGACAACGAAGATATATACCTTGGAAAATACGAAGGATGGTATTGTGTTCACGATGAAACTTTCTGGACTGAAAAGGATATGGGACCTGATAAATTATGTCCCGTTTGTCACAGGCCTTTAGAGCACGTTGAGGAAGAAAATTACTTTTTTAAACTTTCGAAGTATACCAAGCCTTTACTTGAATATTTCAAAACGCATTCGGATTTCGTTGAACCTGATTTCAGAAGAAACGAGATGATGAAAATTCTCGAAGGAGGACTTGACGATATAAGCGTGTCGAGAACTTCTTTCAATTGGGGCATATCTTTGCCGTTTGATCCAAAGCATGTCATCTATGTATGGTTCGATGCTTTAATAAATTACATCTCCGCGATCGGATATGACAGAGACGATGAGATGTTCAACAAATACTGGCCTGCCGATGTGCATTTCGTTGGAAAGGAGATAAATCGCTTTCATTCTTTGATATGGCCGGCCATGCTCATGAGCGCGGGACTGCCTTTGCCCAAAAAGATTTTCGCTCACGGATGGCTTACCGTCAACGGTGAGAAAATTTCGAAATCGAAGGGCAACGCTGTCGATCCGAGGATACTTGTCGACGCTTACGGATTGGACGCCGTAAAATATTATCTTCTGAGAGATATATCATTTGGAAATGATGGTGATTTTTCCGAAGATAATCTCATCGTCAGGATAAACGCCGATCTTGCCAACGATCTTGGAAACCTTGTTCACAGGACACTTTCGATGGTAAACCAGAATTTTTCCGAACTGCCTTCTCCAAAAGTTGAAAGCGCAGTTGACGAAGATTTAAAAAATTTACTTTTAAAGACCATAGACGATTATTTTAAATACATGGAAAAATTCAAATTCACCGAATCTTTAACGCAGATATGGGATTTGATTAAATTTTCAAACAAATATGTGGATCTTACGGAACCATGGCTACTTGCAAAAGATCCATCCAAGCACGAAAGACTCGAGACGGTACTTTACAATCTCGTTGATGTGATGAGAAATGTATCTATAATGCTTTCTCCAATAATGGTAAAAACGGCACAAAATCTTTCAAACAAGATAAATCAAAAAATAGACGTGAATCTTTTGGGATGGCACAAAACCGTTTCGGGGGTAAAAACAGAAGTTGGAGATCCTCTGTTTCCGAGAATAGACACGACGATATGGAAAAAGGTGATAAAAATGGTGGAAACAAATGAACAGGTCTCTGACAAGAAGTCAGAGATAACGATAGAAGATTTCGCAAAACTTGATCTAAGAGTTGCGAGAATAAAACAGGCCGAAAGGGTTCCGAAATCCGATAAACTCGTCAGATTGTTGCTTGACATAGCGGGCGAAGAAAGACAAATAGTTGCGGGAATAGGTGCGGTTTATGCGCCTGAATCTTTGATCGGCAGAGAGGTAATAGTAATTTACAACCTCAAGCCTGCCAAGTTGATGGGAATAGATTCAAACGGAATGCTTTTGGCCGCCAAAGACGGTGGAAAATTAAGGATTCTTACGGTTGACGGTTTTGTTGAAACCGGCGCCAAAATTTCTTGAGGTGTTGATGATGGAGGAGATAAAAAGATCTATTTCGGAAGAACTCGTTGAATCTTACATGAATTACTCGATGAGTGTCATAATCGGAAGGGCAATTCCGGATGTAAGGGATGGGCTTAAACCCGTTCAACGCAGAATACTCTTTTCGATGAAAGAACTCAACCTCAAAAATAGCGGGCCGACGAAAAAGAGCGCAAGGATTGTCGGAGAGGTCATGGGCAAATACCATCCGCACGGAGATATGGCGATATACGATGCCATCGTTAGGCTTGCTCAAAATTTCACGATGAGATATCCCCTTGTCCAAGGGCAGGGCAACTTCGGATCTATAGACAGAGATCCTGCAGCGGCTTCGAGGTACACGGAGGCGAAGTTATCGAAATTGGCCGAAGAGATGTTAGAAGATATAGATGAAAATACGGTCGATATGGTTCCGAATTTCGATGAAACGCTCAATGAACCTGTTGTGATGCCGTCCAAAATACCGCAGTTGCTACTTAACGGTGCATCAGGCATAGCCGTGGGTATGGCGACATCCATTCCTCCGCACAATATAGGTGAACTTGCCGATCTTATGATAAAGTTCGTAGACGATCCACAGATGGACGATGAAAAAGTTGCCGGACTTTTAAAAGGACCCGATTTCCCAACCGGTGGCATCATCATGGATTCAGAATCTATAAAAAACATATACTTGACGGGACGTGGAAGTCTTATCGTAAGATCGAGGACGAGCATAGAAGAAATCAAAAACAAAAACAGAATAGTTGTTACCGAAATACCTTACGGTGTTTCAAAGGCCGCTTTGATAGAAGAGATAGCCGATTACGCTAAAAACGCTAAAGAAACCTTAATTTCGGATATTCGAGATGAATCAGACAAAGATGGTCTTAGAATCGTGATCGAAGTTTCAAGAAATGCCGATCCAAATATAGTCTTGAACAGGCTTTTAAAGCACACATCTCTTGAGACGCATTTTGCAGTTCACATGCTTGTCATAGATCATGGCAAGCCCAAACTCATGAATTTAAAACAAATCATAAAAGCCTTTGTAGATCACAGATATGAAGTCGTAAAAAGAAGAAGCCAATTCGAATTTGAAAGATTCTCAAAAAGGGCTCATGTCGTTGAAGGATTGATAAAAGCGTCGATGGCCATAGGTACGGTTGTCGATATAGTTAAAAATGCCAAAGATCTCGGAGATGCCATCGATGGTCTTATGAAAGTACTCGCGGTTTCAAAAGAACAGGCTGAGGCCATAATGGACATGAAACTTCAGAGGTTGACAACTCTTGAGCACCAAAAGTTAGACGAAGAATACAGAACACTCACGCAAGATATGTCAAAGTTAAGAGAACTTTTGGACGCAGACGAAAAGATCATGGAAGAGATAAAAAAAGAGACGCTGTACATAAAAGAGAAGTATGGCGATAAGAGAAGAAGCGAGATAGCCCAAAACACCGAGAACATAAACATAGAAGATCTTATAACGGATGATGATATGGTGGTAACAATAACACGGAACGGATATGTTTCTTCGACAAAACTTGAAAATTACAAGATGCAGAACAGAGGCGGAAAGGGCAACATCTCAATGCGCACAAGAGAAGATGATTACATCGAACATGCCTTTGTGACGACGCGCTTAAGTTATACAGGCTTCATAACAAACCTTGGAAAGTTTTACTTCATGAAAAATTACAACTTTCAGGAAAGCGAAAAGGGCACAAAAGGTAAACTTATATTGAATTATTTCAACCTTCTGCCAAACGAAAAGGTGAAATCGATTATCTCGATAGGTCATAACCTTGACTCTTCAAAAGACCTTTGGATAGCCACTAAAAAAGGAAAGATAAAAAGAATGTCCCTTGGCAATTTCTCATTCAAGTTCAACGGTGTCAATGCCCTTAAACTCGAAGATGAAGATGAAGTTGTCGATACGACCTTGACCGATACAAAAGATAAAAACATCATAGTGCTTTCAACGATGAAAGGTTTTGTGTCTTCTTTCAAAGACGAAGATGTAAGACAAATGGGAAAACTCGCCATGGGAATAAAAGGCATAAAACTTCAACCCGGTGATGAAGTCGTTTCCATGATAGTGGTTAAAGAAAGTGAAATCGAAGACATTCAACTGCTTACCATAAGCGAAAAAGGTCTTGGTAAGAGAAGCCGTTTTTCCGATTACGCTGTACACAGGCGTGGAGCGCGCGGACTTAGAAATCTCAAACTTACCGGAAAAAACGGATTTGTCGTCGGAACCGTGAAAGTTGTGGAATCGGACGAAATAATAGCCGTTACCGCAAGTGGAAAAGCGATAAGATTTAAAGTCTCGGATCTTTCCATAACAAGCAGAAACACACAGGGATTCAGATGCATCGATGTCGACGGAGATGACAAAGTCGTTACCTTTGCGCCGCTGAGAGGGATCGATTCTTGAAAGTCGTTTGTGCCATAGCATACGATGGAACGAATTTTCATGGTTCTCAGTTTCATCCTGTTGTAAGGACAGTTCAGGGAGAGTTCAACGCAGCGCTTGAAAAAATTTTAAAACAGCCTTTGAGAACGGATCTTGCCGGAAGAACAGATGCCGGAGTGCATGCAAATTACCAGGTTTGTTCATTCGATCTTACAAACAAAAGGATGAACGAAAAAAATTTCAAGGAAGCGTTTAATTCTTTACTGCCGAATGATATGCGCGTCATGAAAGTATGGTTTGAAGATGATTCCTTTAATCCGAGAAGTAATGCGACAAAAAGGATTTACCATTACTTCATATACAACGCTAAAGAAAGGAATGTGTTTTTAAGGGACCGTGTATGGTGGTTTCCGTACCGTTTGGATGTTGAGAAAATGAGAGAAGGGGCCAGATACTTTGAAGGTACTCACGATTTTACTTCGTTTGCGTCTATGGACAAAGATGACGATCGAACTCCGGTAAGAACTATCTACAGGGTAAGGGTGCTGACATATTCAAAATGCATGCTTTTGAGGTTTGAAGGTAAATCTTTTTTGCGCAGGATGGTGAGAAATATGGTCGGTACACTTGTCAAAGTCGGAACCGGTGATTGGAATCCGGAAAAAATTCAAGAATTGTTAGAAATAAAGGATAGAACGAAGGCCGGCGCAACGGCTCCGTCTCAGGGTCTTTACCTTTATCGCGTTTGCTTTGAACAAAAGATTGTCTATGAAGAAGAGAGTAGATGAAGTGCTCGTTTCACGTGGTCTTTTCCCCTCTCGAAACAGGGCAAGAGAGGAAGTACTTTTTGGAAGGATAAAGGTAAATGGTAAAATGGTATCGAAGGCAGGAAAATTGATAGAAGAAAATTCAAAGATAGAGGTAGACGGCAAGACGTATGTTTCGCGCGGCTCTTACAAACTTTTGAAAGGTCTCGATGAATTCAAAATAGATCTGACGGGCAAGGTGTGTTGCGATCTTGGATCTTCAACAGGTGGTTTTACGCAGGTCATGATCGAAAGAGGAGCGATACGTGTATACGCCATCGACGTCGGGTCGGGAGAATTAAAAATAAAAGATCCAAGAATTGTGCTTATGGAAAAGACCAACGCAAGGTTTTTGAAAAGACGTGATTTTGAACTTCCGATAAATTTCGTATCGTGCGATCTTTCTTTTATATCTTTAAAACATATATTGCCGGTGATAAATGAAATTTTGGATGAATGCGGAATTTCAGTGTGCCTTGTGAAACCTCAATTTGAGACCGGCGCAAGGGTAAAAAGCGGAATCGTAAGGTCAAAGCACACTCATGTTGAAATTTTGAAAGAGATGTTGCGTTTCGCTCAAAGTGAAGGGTTCAAAATTGGGGGTTTGACCTTTTCACCCATAAAGGGGGGAAGTGGAAACATAGAGTTTTTGATGGAATTGAACAAAAATTTTACCGGTTCTTTTGACGTTGAGCGCGTCGTGAATTCGGCATGGATTGAACTGGAGGGATGAAATGTCTATTGTCGATAAAATATTCGATCCTAACAAGAGATTTTTAAAGAAGGCTGAAAGGATCGTTGAAGAGATAAATGAATTTGAAGAAAAGATGAAATCTCTTGTGAATTCGGATTTTCCCGCTAAAACATCCGAATTAAAAGACAGACTTGAAAAAGGAGAGACTTTAGACGACCTTTTGCCTGAAGCCTTTGCGCTTGCAAGAGAAGCATCCAAGCGTGCGCTTGGGATGAGACCTTTTGATGTTCAGCTGATGGGAGCGCTGGCACTTCATGAAGGCAAGGTGGCTGAAATGAAGACCGGTGAAGGAAAAACCTTGGTCGCTGTTATGGCCGTCTACCTCAACGCTTTGGAAGGTAAGGGCGTGCACGTTGTAACCGTCAACGATTATCTTGCCAAAAGAGATGCCAATTGGATGGGACCCGCTTACGAACTTTTAGGCTTGAAAGTTGGGTTCCTACAATCCGAAATGAATCAAGATGAAAGAAGATCCGCTTACAACTGCGACATAACTTACGGGACTAACACGGAAATGGGATTTGACTATCTCAGAGACAACCTTGCCTACCTGCCGGAGCAAAGAGTTCAAAGAGGACACAATTACGCCATTGTCGATGAAGTTGACAGCATATTAATAGATGAGGCAAGAACTCCTTTGATAATCTCGGGACCGGCAGAAAATTCTTCAAGACTTTACAAACAATTCGCATCGCTTGCCAAAAAACTCAAAAAAGAAGAAGATTTCAAAATTGATGAAAAACAAAAGACGGTCTCTTTGAACGAAGAAGGAATAAAGAAAACGGAATCGATGCTCGGAGTTGAAAATCTTTACGATCCGGCAAATGTGGAATACAACTTTCACATGCTTAACGCTTTGAGGGCTTTACATCTCTACAAAAAAGACGTTGATTACATCGTGAGGGGAAATGAAGTCGTCATAGTCGATGAATTCACCGGAAGAATTTTGGAAGGAAGAAGGTACAACGAAGGGCTTCATCAGGCCATTGAGGCAAAAGAAAACGTTCAGGTAAAAGAAGAATCCATCACTTACGCGACGATAACGCTTCAAAATTACTTTCTCATGTACAACAAAATTGCAGGTATGACCGGAACCGCTTACACCGAACGGGAAGAATTCGATCAGATATACAGAATGAAAGTTGTCATGATACCGACAAACAAGCCCATGATAAGAAAAGACATGAACGATCTCATATACAGAACCGAAGTTGAAAAATATAACGCCATCGTTGAAGAAGTGGCGAAAAGACATGAAAAAGGTCAACCTGTCCTTATAGGCACGACGTCGATAGAAAAGAACGAAAAACTCAGCGCTTTGCTGAAACGTAAGGGTATACCGCATGAGATTTTAAACGCCAAAAACCATGAAAAAGAGGCCGAAATAATAGCCAAAGCCGGAGAAAAAAATGCCGTTACCGTTGCAACTAACATGGCAGGTCGAGGTGTTGACATAAAACTCGGTGAAGGCGTTGTACAACTGGGTGGTCTTTTCGTGCTTGGCACCGAAAGACATGAATCAAGGCGTATAGACAACCAACTAAGAGGCAGATCAGGCCGTCAGGGAGATCCGGGAGAATCAAGATTTTACCTTTCGACTGAAGATAATTTGCTTAGAATTTTCGGCGGAGACAAGATGAAATCTCTCATGAACACCCTGAAAATTGCCGAAGGAGAGCCTATCGAACATTCGATGCTTTCCACTTTGATAGAACAGGCTCAAAAAAAGGTTGAAGGAATTCATTTTTCGATAAGAAAACATCTACTTGAACTCGATTCTGTGCTCGATAGACAAAGAAATGCCGTTTATTCACATAGAAATTGGCTTCTCGACGGCACAGATGTCGGAACACATCTCATGGAGATCTTCGAAGATGTCGTTGACAGAAGGATGGAAAATTACCTGCCCGGGAAAGATATAGATGCCTGGAATTGGGATACTCTCTCGAATGAATTGAAGATGATCTTTCCCTTCTTTTCTTTAGAGGGAAAGTCAAAAGAAGATCAGGAAGAATTCAAATCCCAGATCATGAAAGAGATAAAAGAAAATTACGATATGAAGGTTTCCGAAGTAGGCGAAGATCGTTTTCCGCAAATTCTCAAATACGTGATGTTAAAAGTCATAGATGAAAGATGGCGATTACACCTTCAAGAGGTAGACCTTTTGAAGGAATCGGTCAACCTTAGGGCTTACGGTCAAAAAGATCCAGTCATTGAATTTAAGAGAGAAAGTTACGAACGATTTGAAGAAATGGTCGATGGAATGTACGACGATATATCAACGATAGTCTTCAGAATAGTCATGGTCGATGAGCAAAAAGAGAAGGAGCGGGCGAAAAAATCTTTCTCGGTTCTTCAAACCCAACATTCAGATTTCACACTGACAAATGGAAAGGAACAGGAAAAAGTCGATCAAGCAAAAAAGAAAAGAATGCGCGTTAAAAGATGAGGTGATTCGGTGATAAATTACGATCTAAAAGTTAAGATAGACGACGTTGAAAAAAGATTCACAGAACTTTCCAAAGTATTCGATGATAAAAAGGTCAAAGCGGAGATAGAATCTCTTGAGGCCAAAACTTCCACGGATGATTTTTGGAATGATCCAAGGAAAGCCCAGGACATATTAAAACAACTGAAAGAATACAAGGAAAAATTTGAAATGTTCGAACAAATGAAGTCAAAGATGGAAGATATGACGGTTGGCCTTGAACTTGCCGATGAAGATGAGGAATTTATCCAGCATCTCGAAGAGAGCGTCGATAGCGCAAAAGATGCCGTGGAAAAATTTGAACTCGTGATGATGCTTAACGGAAAGTTTGACGATTTGAATTGTTACCTTTCGATTCATCCCGGAGCCGGCGGAACGGAATCTCACGATTGGGCACAGATGCTTTTAAGAATGTACACAAGATGGGCAGAACGTAAAGGATTTGAAATCGAAGAAATAGATCTCCAGCCGGGAGAAGAGGCGGGCATAAACAGTGCGACGATAATGATAAAAGGAGATTACGCTTACGGATTTTTGAAATACGAAAGGGGTGTTCACAGGCTTGTCAGAATATCCCCATTTGATGCTGCAAAAAGAAGACATACATCTTTTGCCTCCATCAACGTTTTGCCGGAACTCAAAGAAGATGTTGAAGTTGAAATAAAAGACGAAGATTTAAGAATAGACACGTACAGAGCCTCTGGAGCCGGCGGACAGCACGTCAACAGAACTGATTCCGCGGTGAGAATAACTCACATTCCGAGCGGAATAGTGGTTGCATGTCAAAACGAAAGATCTCAATTTCAAAACAAAGATACCGCTATGAGAATTTTAAAGGCAAGGTTGTACCAAGTCGAACTCGAAAAAAGGCAGGCTGAATTGCAAAAGATTCAAGGTACTTTGAAAGAGATAAGTTGGGGAAGTCAAATAAGGTCTTACGTCTTTCAACCTTACACGATGGTCAAAGATCATCGCACCGATCATGAATCAGGGAATATTCAAGCGGTGATGGATGGAGAAATCGATGACTTTATTTACTCGGAACTCGTCTTCTTTGCTAAAATGGGTGTTGTTGATATTTGAAGTTTTCGCATCGACGGGCTTTTCATCTGTTTACATCTTAAATCAATCGGGAAACAAGGAAATAACGGATCGGGTGAACGGATGGGACAATGAATTTTTGCCTTCACTTGAGAAAATGTGGGGGATCTACCCTCAAAAACCAATTTACATGATCATAACCAATGAGAATCTTGGTCTTGAGATGGGAAATGCCACAGATTATCCAACCTTCTTTCAGGTAACGGTTACCATGCGATACCCTCTGTCCGAAATCAAGGGTACCGTTGCTCACGAGTTAATGCACGTTTTTCAATTCTCATGGATGGAGAGATATGGTAAACAGATGCCTTTATGGGTGATGGAAGGTCTTGCGACATGGTATGGCGGAGAAATGGGATTCTATCCTGCGTCTTTGAATTACAATCCCTTTCTTTTTCAATCCGTAAATCCGCTTGATTACGAAAATTATCCTTCTGACACGATAGATTTGCAGGAGTACTACGCTGAAGTTTACGCTCTTTTCCTTGAAATGAACAAAAAGATAAACTTTGAAAGCGCACTTCCCCAAATACTCGAAAGCGTGAGATTGAATTCAAACTGGAAAACGGCTTTTTCTGAATCTCTGGGAGAAAATTTTGACCTTTTTTATTCAAACTGGCGGAATTCAACTTTTCATTACCTTGTTTTTGATTTCATAGTCTTTTGGGGAATATGGATTTTTGTCCCGATCTTTTTGATTTACATCTTTTTAAAAAATTTCTTCCACACAAACAGAGAAGAAAACGATGATGAGATAAAACGCCTCGAAGACATTTACGGAAAAGCGTATTGGTCTAACGAAGAAAAAGGAGAAACAGATGAAAAAAGTGATGGCGATAGCCGGACAAAATGACGAAACTTACGGCCAAAGATTAACTTACAGAAAGGTAAGAGGCATCTTGACTGAGAAAAACATCGAATGCGTGTACCCGAAATTTTCTTTTCAGATGATGGCCGTTATGCCGTTTTACGATGGACTGATAGTTTCCGGCAGATTAGAAAACTTCTTTGAAAGCATTGCCATAATAGATTTGGCATTGGAATTCAGAAAACCTGTATTTTTTTTTGGCGTAAATCTGGAAGGAATGAAAAGAAATTTGTTAGATCATGTCTCGACAGAACTTATGAGTCCTTTTCTGACAGGTTTTGTAACCGACGAAGTTGCCGCAAAATGGGCATCTTTGTGGTCACCTTCGAAAATAGAAGCAGGTGTTGATATCGCAAATGTGTATCTTTTAGAAAAGGCCGAATACGAGAAAGGCAAATTCGCCGTTTTTGCGCCTTCACAAAGCGGAATTTTGAAATACTCTCCGGATCAAGAATGGTTTTTACACATGGATTCGAGAATAATCGTCGAAGATCCGAAAGATTCAAAAATTGCTGTGAAATTTGCCCAAAAAATCAAATCAGACGATGTGGCGTTGATCTTCAAAATTGAAGATATCATGGATGCGGTCAAAAATGCAAAATTCGTTTTATCTGAAAAATTTTACACAAGTCTCACGGCTATCGCTTTTGAAACGCCATTTTTGCATGTTGACAGAAAAGCACTTAGATATTTCGGAAAAGAGTTATCCGATGATGTTTGCAATGGGGAAGACACAGATCTTGCCCTTGCTTTTTCGAAGATCAACGAATTTGATCTTTCCAAAGTTCAAAATTTCAATTCGATGATAAAAGAAAGGTACAAAAGAATGAATTTGGCCCTTGATGAATTCATAAATGCTTTGTAAGGAGGCCCATGATGATTCAAGATCTCATCGATCTTGTGAAGATCATGTTTTCAATGAGAAGATGGAACAACAAACCAACCTTTGATTCCATAAGCGAGGCTTCAAATAGCGGTTTTGTGCTTCACGTTGCCCATCTGCTTGCCATGATTGAAATCGAATCAGGCAACAAAGTTGACATGGTAAAGTTGATAAGCCGTATTTTACTCAAAGATATGCCGAAATGCATAATTTCTGACATTTCTCTCTCAACTAAAAGCATGATCCAATCTTTATCACCTGTTGCGTGGAATAAGTTGTATGAAAGTTCTGTTGAAGAGGTCATAAAGTATGTACCGGATCGATTTAAAGAAAAATTTGAAGATGCGATGATCAACTCAAGAGATGAATCAATTGAAGGAAGAATAGTAAATGCCGCGGATCTTTACGCCGCTTACAAAGAAGCGGAGATAAATTTGAGATTTTTTCCGGAATATTTCAAAGAACCATTTGAGTCGATAGAAAACAACATGAAAAACGTTGAGGTTGAGTCATTCAAAATTGTTTTATCAAGCAACGAATTACGCACTTACCTTTCGTTGATAAGAACCCTCATTTACGCCATAAGATGGAATCAGCATCCAAGGACTGTTTCCACTACCGTGTCAGGCCACACCTTTTTTGTCACCTTCGTCGCTTACCTCATGGCTGAAGAAACTCATAACGCAGACGTACTCGACACAATTGAAAGGGCCATCTTTCATGATGTACCCGAGGCTTTAACCGGAGACATCATTTCCCCAACCAAAAGACGCGTCGAGGGATTTGAATCGGCGGTTGAAGAAGTTGAATCGAAGATGGTCCACAAGGTACTCCTTCCGCTCTTGCCGAATAAAACAGCAAAACATTACGATTCTTTGATGCTTAAGCCTTTTGAAGGTGGAATCGAAGGGAAAATAGCAAGAGCCTCGGATATCATGGGAAGTTTGGTTGAATGTCAGATGGAGATTGAAAACGGAATGCAAACAGGTTTTTTCAGTCGTGGATATGAATCCTTAAAAAATCAATTAAAAGCGATGAATTTGAAAATTGTCGATGAAATGATAAGTTAAGATATGCTATAATTTAAGGAAAAGTGTATGGAGGCCCAAAATGGATGACATTCAGGATTTTGTCGGTAAGTTAGTTGTGAAGAATGACACAAAAATAATTTTGCTTGTCATGGATGGACTTGGTGGTGCTCCCAATCTCGGTGGCATGACGGAACTCGAGGCTGCAAATACACTGAATCTTGATATGCTTGCAAAGGCATCGGATCTTGGATTAAGTGTACCGGTGCTTCCGGGAATAACACCGGGCAGTGGCCCGGGTCACCTCGGAATTTTTGGATACGATCCGATAAAACATCAGATAGGCAGAGGCATATTAGAGGCTCTTGGAATAGGAATCGCGGTGTCCGAGAAAGACGTTGTTGCGCGTGGGAATTTCGCAACCTTCGATGGTGAAACCGTTCTGGATAGACGAGCCGGAAGACCGGCAACTGAAGAAAACGTCAAGGCATGTCAACTTATAAATTCAAAAATAAAAGAGATAGAAGGAGTTAAAGTTCAAGTTTTTCCGGGTGTCGAGCATAGGTTTGTTTTAAAATTGACGGGAGACGGCCTTGCAGACAATCTGACAGATGCCGATCCGCAAAAAGACGGAGAAAAAATGCTGTACACAACCTCAGTCAATGAAGAATCACGGAAAACAGCCGAGATCGTCAACAAGTTCATAAAACAAGTGTCAACGATTCTTAAAAATAATGGAAAAATCACAGGATGTCTGTTAAGAGGTTTTTCAAAACATCCCGTGATGCCGAAATTCCCTCAAATTTACAAGATGAGAAGCGCAGCCATAGCGACTTATCCTATGTACAGAGGACTTGCAAAACTCGTTGGAATGGATGTTTTAGAAGTTCCGCACGTGGACGACGAAGCGGGAAGTTTGCAATCAGAGGTAAAAGTTTTAAAAGACAATTACGATAAATACGATTTCTTTTATTTTCACGTCAAGCACACGGACTCTTACGGTGAAGATTCAAATTTTCTCGCAAAAGTGGATGTCATAGAGATAGTCGACAGGGCAATTCCGCAGATTATGTCCCTAAAGCCGGACGTGCTTGCGGTTACCGGAGATCATTCCACACCTTCGTTAGTTGGCGGACACAGTTGGCATCCGGTACCGCTTTTGATTCACTCAAAATATTCAAGATATGGTCTTGCTGAAAAATTTAGCGAAAAAACCTGTGCCACGGGAAGCATCGGAACAATTGAAGCCAAAAATATCATGACGTTGTTGATGGCTAATGCCATGAGACTTGAAAAGTACGGAGCGTGATCAGACAAAAGCAAAACAAATGATTTGTAAAGTGGCATATGGCAAATAGCGCATGGCTCATGGCGGATGGCACGTGGGAAAGTCAAACTGGAGGCGGAGAACAACTCAGAAAATAAAAGAGTTCAAAGATGCAAGCCATGTTTCAGCCATCGGTCAATTCATAGTATCGGAACTTAGAAAACTCGGATATCTGGTGGAAGTAACATTTGGCAGCATCACAAAAAGCAACAGAATGGCAAGCAATCTGATCAAGGCACATGATGCAGATACTCTTGTAATAGCAGGCGAAAATGTATCAACAGCAAGAATAGATTTGCCATTCTTTGCCAAATTTGTAAGAAGACAGAACAGATTCTTGCACAAAGCAAATCTGTTGAAGGGTGGCAGAGAGAAAGTTAGCACGATCAGATCTACAAAAGGATACAAAAGGTTTGACAAGGTTTTGTACGATGGTGTGGAATGTTTCATATACGGTCTTCGGACAAGTGGATGCTTTGATTTACGAAAGTTAGACGGTAGGAAAATACATGCGTCTGCAAACTGGAAAAAGTTAAAGAAATTGGAAAGTGCAAAAACATTATTGATAGAAAGGCAGGTGAATGTGACAATTTCTCTCCAACTTACAGAAGTGGGAGTCTCCTTGCCACAAAAGAGATGAAAAAGATTTTTTTGGTTGTTTCGATTCTTGCCGTTATGGTTTGGGGAACCATGATTGCAGAACAACAAAAAATTCCTCCCGAAGTTGAAGCACTTGCAGCCGCGAAACTCATAACCATAGAGCCTAACAACATCATAACAGTTGCCATGAACAAACCAAATGGAAGTGAGTACAAAAATGGCGAAAAAATATCTTTTACGGTTAAAATCACAAAACCTGGTTATTTATACATAATAGACATGCCACAGTATGGGATGGTAACGCAGATATTTCCAAATTACTATCAACAAAATAATTTTTTCAATCCGGGAACTTACAAAATACCTTCCATTTCAAGTTACGATTTCGCGGTTTCGAGTACAAGATCGGGCATAGAATTTGTGCAATTCATGTTATCATCCAAACCCATAGATGTTTTACAACAGTTTAAGGTTTCAAAAGATAATCCATTTCAGAATCTAAGCACTTCTCAAAAGGAGGGCTTCACAAAGTTCAAAGAAAATCTTGTCAAATCAATCGTTGTGATCCCCGCCACTGAAAGGTGGACGGCATGGACATATTTCTACTTCAATGCAGGCGTCCAAACAACTTTGAATGTCCAGACTGTCCCATCCGGAGCCAATGTTACGGTTGACAACGATTATTCGGCGATCACGCCAGCCATCTTTGATATTTCCGCCGGTTACCACGATGTGGTGATTTCTAAAAGCGGATACCAAACATGGAAAGGAAATGTGTTTGTTGGAATTGGAGAGAATAAATCGTTGAGTATACCGCTCGTTCCGCAGCAAAATCTCACGGGAGTACTTTCGATAAACGTTACCCCGTCAAATGCTGCCGTCTATGTTGATAACCAATTTGTGGGAAACGGAGATCAGACTTTAACGGTAAGTGCCGGATATCATGCCGTTTCGGTCAGCTTGAGCGGGTATGAAAGTTATTACAACGATTCTGTTTTGGTAAACGCAAATCAGACGAATTATCTTAACGTCAATCTTGTACCTTTGACGGGAAATCTTTACGTCTATTCTCAACCTTACATCCAAATTTACATTGACGGAACTTACGCCGGCGGTACGGGATACGTAGGATACACTTACATAACCGGAATTCCCGTGGGATACCATGTGCTTACATTTTCAAAAGAATGGTACGTTTCACAAAAGATAAATTACAATCTGAACCCCGGCGATAATTACCTTTCCGTAAACCTGTCACAGGCCGGAATGCTCAAAGTAGATTCGAACGTTTACCCTATTAAAATTAAAATTGACGGTCAGGATTACGGTCAGATCGACAGAGCCGATAAGGGTATTTTGGTACCTACCGGATCGCACAATGTCGAATTTTCAAGTCCGCAATATTTGCCGTATGGAACGAACCTTAACTTCGCGTTTCAAAAGGTTACCGAAATTCCTGTTTCGCTTGAATTAAAACCTTTGGAGATATCTTTGAATGCTTCACCGAATCCTTTCAGCCCGAATGGGGATTGGTTTGAAGACACGACGAATTTTTACGTAACCTTAAGCAGATCGGGGTACGTTCAAATTAGCGTTTATGCCTCTGACGATACCGTCGTTTGGTACAGAAATTACAACGCACTTTACGGGAGATCAAGTGTAACATGGGATGGAAACAACCTGAAAGGTACTCCTATGCCAAATGGAGTTTACAAAGTCGTGGCAACGGTTCAAAGTTATGGCCAGACCATGTCAGCCCAGACGAATGTCGTGATAGATCGAAGCCATTACACTTATTTGAAAGAGATAATTTTGATCGGAGGAATATTAATTTTGGCAGGACTTGTTTTCTTGATCTTACAATAAATTTTCAAAAGGAGATGTTTTGAATGAAGTACGATGTAGTTGTAGTTGGTGGTGGAGCGGCAGGTCTCGGATTGGTTGCGACGGCGCTTGCAACCTACCCAGGTAAGCAGATACTGATGATCAAAAAAGAACAGGAAACACTGGTGCCGTGCGGAATTCCTTACACAATAACCACTTTGAGTTCCGTAGAAAGTGATATCATGTCAACAAAATCTGTTGAAACCGCAGATGTGCGAATACTCATCGATAAAGTGAACAAGATCGATCCAAAAACGAAAAAAGTTTTCACTGAATCGGGAAAAGACTTTGAATACGATAAACTTGTCATCGCAACGGGATCTATGCCAATTGTTCCGAGACTGCCCGGAGTTGATCTTAAAAATGTCATGACGGTTCCAAAAGATGTGAACGAAATCAAAAAATTAAAGAGTTCTCTTACCAATGTCAAGAAAGTCGTCGTAGTCGGGGCCGGATTCATAGGAATGGAAGTCAGCGATGAAATTCGTAAGAGTGGAAAAGATGTTACAATCGTCGAAGCACTTGACAGAGTCCTGCCCGTTGCATTCGATCCCGAATTTTCAGAAGAAGCAAGAAAGATAATGGACAAAGCAGGCATAAAGGTTAAAACCTCAAGTAAAGTCAAAGAAATCATCGGAAAAGATAAAGTTGAGGGCGTTTTGCTCGAATCCGGAGAAAAAATAGACGCCGATCTCGTTATCCTTTCAATAGGATATAGGGCAGAAACGACTCTTGCAAAAGATGCGGGACTTTCAATAGGCATCACCGGTGGAATATGGACGGATGAATACATGAGAACAAGCGTTAACGATATATTTGCGATAGGAGATTGTGCCGAGCATAAAGATTTCTTTACAAGACGAGCCAACAGGTTAATGCTTGCATCAGTTGCAGCCTTTGATGCAAGAGTTTCGGGTACAAATTTATTCGAAATAAAATTGATCCGACAGGTTAAAGGAGATCTGAGTCTCTTTTCAACGTCAGTTGGAGGAACGATCTTCGCCGCTGCCGGTATAGATGAAGTGGATGCAAAAGTCAGTGGTTTTGACGTTGAAATAGGAAATTCGAATTCCGTTGATAGACATCCTGGTACGATTCCAGATGCGAGCAAGGTCAAGACGAAATTGATCTTCTCGAAAAGCAGCGGAGTTTTGATAGGATGCCAGATGATGGGAGGCAAATCAGTCGGTGAAATGATAAACGTTGTCGGAACGGCGATTCAAAGCGGCATGTCGATAGTCGATCTTGTTGCTTTGCAAATAGGGACACATCCACTTGTGACGGCATCACCTGTTGTTTACCCGATCATCGGAGCGGCACTTGATGCTTACGCAAAGTTGAATTGCGCCAAATCATAAAATGAAAGCCATCATACTTTGTGCCGGAAAGGGAACGAGATTAAGACCTTTGACCTTTACAAGCGCCAAGCAGTTAATTCCCGTTGCAAACAAACCTGTCATCCTTTACAGCATAGAGAAAATAAAAGAGATTGGAATATCGGATATAGGAATGATAGTTAACACGGAAAATGTCTCAGCCTTTCAAGATGCGCTTGGGGACGGTTCGCAATTTGGGGTAAAATTATCCTATATCATTCAAACAAATCCCAAAGGACTTGCCGATGCGGTCAGCGTGGCAAAAGATTTTCTCGATGGAGAAACTTTTTTGATGTATTTGGGTGATAATCTGATTCAAGAAGATCTCGTGGACTTTGCAAGGGATTTCGAACAAAAAAAACTGAACGCATCGATTTTGCTCACGCCTGTCGATGATCCGTCAAGATTTGGGGTCGCAGTCGTGAATGGCGATGCTGTCTTGAAAGTTGTTGAAAAGCCCCAGAATCCGCCTTCCAATCTCGCCATAACAGGCGTTTACCTCTTTGATTCATCGATTTTTGAAGGAATTGCAAACATAAAACCGTCATGGAGAGGTGAACTTGAGATAACGGATGCAATCCAGTATCTGATAGAGAAAAGTTACAAGGTGCGCGGTCATGTGATATACGGATGGTGGAAAGATACTGGGAGACCCGAAGATCTTCTCGAGGCAAACAGAAGAATTCTTGAAAATGTCAGACATTCAAGAAAAAATGGATCCATAAATGGCGGTTCGAAGATAGAAGGTCATGTCATAATAGAAGAAGGCGTCGAGATAATCAATTCGATAGTACGTGGACCTGCCTCAATAGATAAAAATTCGACAGTAATGAATTCTTACATAGGACCTTACACTTCGATAGGTCAAAATGTTACCATCGAAAACGCCGAGATAGAAAATTCAATTTTGCTTGAAAATTCAGTTGTAAGAGATGTTGACGTCAGAATAGACTCAAGCATAATAGGGAAAAGCGCGACAGTTTCAAGTATCGAGAAAAAGCCAAAGGTTCACAATCTTGTCATAGGAGATTACAGTTCGATAAAACTCGGATAAAAAGAAGGTGGGGTTAAAACTCCACCTTTTACTTTTCCTGACCGTTTTGATTGAAATCTTGATCTTCTTCCATTCCCATGAAAACTTTCAAATGTTTGCTTCTGCTTGGATGTCTCAATTTTCTCAAAGCCTTTACTTCTATTTGCCTTATTCTTTCACGGGTAACGTTGAAGTATTGTCCAACTTCTTCAAGCGTTTTTGCTTTTCCATCTATCAATCCATACCTCATCTTCAAAACCATCGCTTCTCTTGGGCTCAAAGTGTTAAGCACTTTATCGATCTGCTCGTGCAATATCATCTGTGCCGCCGCATCTTCAGGAGAGAGTACGTTTGGATCTTCGACAAAGTCGCCAACAGTCGATTCATCATCGTTTCCAACGGTCGATTCAAGTGAAATTGTTTCTCTTGCGGCTTTGAGGATCTCGTTTATTTTTTCTTTTGGTTTTCCCATTTCTTTTGCCAGATCATCTATGCTCGGATAGGTACCATATTCTTGCATATAATTTCTTATAACTTTGTTCATCTTGTTTATCGTCTCAACCATGTGGACAGGTACCCTTATAGTTCTTGCCTGATCCGCTATTGCTCGCGTTATCGCCTGTCTTATCCACCATGTCGCGTAAGTTGAAAATTTGTATCCTTTTTTCCAATCAAATTTATCGACAGCCCTTAAAAGGCCTATGTTTCCTTCTTGAATCAGATCAAGAAAAGAAAGACCTCTGCCCATGTACTTTTTTGCTATACTTACAACCAACCTCAAATTTGCAACGGATAGTTTTTGTTTTGCCTTTTCATCACCGGTAGCGGCTTTTCTGGCGAGTTTTCTTTCTTCACTTGGAGACAAAAGCGGAATTCTGCCAATTTCCTTGAGGTAAAGTTTCACAGGATCTTTCAAATTAGCGTTATCGTATATCGACGGTTGTTGTCCGTCGAGATAAAAAAGGTATTTCTTTACCTCAGAACTTTCCGTATCAACGTAAGTGTCTGGCTCTTCGGCAGTTTCATCGCCTTCATCGTGTATTTCGATGTTTTCTTTTTCAAGCATTTCATATATCTTTTCAAGAAGACTCGAATCAAAATCTTCATCTGTAGGTATGGCGTTGTCTATGTCTGCGTATGTTACGTATCCATCTTTTTTTCCTTTTACGATCAGCGCATCTATTTTTTTCTTCGTCAGAGCAGTACTGTTTTCGGCCATTTAATTCACCTCACTTCCCTTTTAAAACGGCGTAAAGAGAAAGCATCTTTCTCTGAAGACTCCTTTGCTTTTCAGGATCTTTTGTTGATTTCATCTCCTCTTCCAATTTTGAAATATCAGATCTTATTTTCCTTTCGTTTATCTTTTTAATCACGACTTTCAAAGCTTCGTCAAAATCGTTTATGTTCACATCTTTTGTTACTATCTTAAAAAATCTTTGGCCTTCATTCGCGGTTAACGATTCAAGAATTTCTTGAGGATAAATATGACCTTCGTTCACAAGATTGAATACTTTCCTCGGAAACTCCGAAAGATAATCTGGACTGACGCTTTTCAAAATCTTGTTCCGTATATCTTCGTTTGCGAAAAGCAAATAAACGATCCAATCCTCAAAATTCATTCGCGATATTTTGACATCTTTTTCAAGTTTATTGTTCGATTTTTCTTCCGCTTCTATTTTTAACTCGTATAGCAATTCATTTTCTTCGATCATCAAATTCTTGGAAACTATCCTTACAAGATTGGATCGAAGAATCGGTGAATCTATCCATTTCGTTGCATCGGCAAATCTTTTGATTGCCTTTGATGCGTCGGAGGTATCTTTGAGAGTCATTCTGACGTAAAAATCCCAGTAATTGGTGGCATTCAACAAAAAGTTTTTAAATTCTTTTTTGTCATGCATTCTGAAATATTCGTCCGGATCTTTTGCATCCGTAAATGTTAAAACTTTGACGTTGAGATCGTACTTTGAAAGCGTAAGTGAAAGTTTCTCCATCGCATTCAATCCCGCTTTGTCACTGTCAAGTACAAGAAGCAAGTTGTTTGTCAAAGATTTTATGCTTTCCAAATGCATTTGGGTAAGTCCAACGCCCAAAACGGCACAGGCATTTTCAAATCCGTTCTTGTGAAAGGCTATGGCATCCATGTAACCCTCGCAAATTATCGCAAAATCATTTTCCTTGATCTGTGCCTTTGCCTTATCGAAAAGATAAAGTATCTTCGACTTCGAGAAATATTTGTTTTCAGGCGAATTGATGTATTTTGGATCTCCTTCTCCCACCACTCTGCCACCTAAAGCCACAATTCTTCCGGAATTGTTCTTTATGGGGAAAATGATCCTGTCCCTGAAAAATTCGTAAATAGATCCGTTCGTACTTCTTGATACCAAACCGTACTTAAGCAAATTCGCAACGTCAAAACCAGCCTTGTTCGCAACAAAATTGACGATATTTGAATTTTTAGGTGCGTAACCTATTTCAAATTTCTTTAAAGTTTCGACATCCAATTTTCTATCTTTTATAAGGTAGGACAACGCCGCTTTACCATTCGATGAAAAAAGCATTTCCGCATAAGATTTTACCAGTTTTTCCATGAAGATGCTGTATTTCGAAAACTCACCGTCCGAAGAGATCAAAGGAGAATCGATATTACAAATATCCGCAACTTTCTGAACGGCTTCTGAAAAAGAGATGTTTTCTATTTTTTTTACAAATTCTATAACATCACCGCTTGCACCGCATCCAAAGCAGTGAAAAAAGCCTTTAACTGGATTAACGTAAAAAGAAGGTGTTTTTTCTTCGTGAAAAGGGCAAAGTCCTTTGTAACTTGAACCTGCTTTCTCAAGAGCAACATAGTGCGACACAACTTTTACTATGTCGCACTGCGCTTTGAAATCTTCTAAACTTTTCACTTATTCGATCAGCGTTTCGAGTATTGAGGACTCTTTCTTGCTTTCCTTTTTCCGTATTTTTTGCGTTCAACCATTCTTGGATCTCTCGTAAGCAAATTGTTGGCACGAAGAGGCAATCTTAAACTTTCATTGAAATTCAACAGTGCTCTTGCTATTCCGAGTTGCAACGCGCCAGATTGTCCCTCAAGACCGCCGCCGCTTACTCTGCAAAAGATATCAAACTGATTTAAAGTGTTTGTAACTGTAAAAGGTAAATTCGTCTGAATTTCCAGCACGCCACTCTTGAGATATTCTTTAAAAGATTGATAATCCTTTTCATTTATCTTTATTTTCCCGCTGCCTGGTTTCAGATAAACCCTTGCAATTGCCGTTTTTCTTCTTCCGGTTCCATAAAAATCGGTATTTTCTGACATCTAATTCACTCTTCCTTTCAAAGATCAACTGACAAAGGCTGTGGCCTTTGAGCGATGTGTGGATGTTCAGAACCACGATACACTTTTAGTTTTTTCAGCATATGCCTTCCAAGAACATTTTTGGGCATCATGCCTTTTACCGTCAACTCAATCAATCTCTCCGGATGACTTGAAATCATTTCTTTTGCCTTTATCTCCTTCATGTTCCCGGGATAACCGGAATGCCTTCTGTAAATCTTGTCTTCTAACTTTTTGCCAGTTAGAAGAACTTTCTCAGCATTTATAACAACGACAAAATCTCCGGTATCAACATGAGGAGTGTAAGTTGGTTTGTTTTTTCCCATCAAGACTTTGGCTATGTCAACAGCCAAACGACCAACGGGCTTATCTGTGGCATCAACAACATACCATTTTTTATTCATTTCGCCTGACTTAGCGAGGTAAGTTTTTTGACTCATATTTCTCCTCCACAATTCTTTTCTTTTCCCAATTTTCAATTTTGAAAAACACCGAGATCTTTTTGTAAACCACAAAAACAACCACACTATCCGCGATGGTTTTTAAAAGATTAAACAGGACTATGATCCAAAGGTAATTTTGAAGTATGAAAGCGTAGGAAACATGCAAATAAGGGGGATAAACCACTATGTTCAGCAGAGCCATTCCGACAGTGGTAAGTATGCTTGCTATTATCAAAGACATGATTGCTCTCATTTTCGTTTTCCGTCTGATGTAAATCATTGAGGCTGTTCCAACGAAAATGATACCTGCTGCGAGATTCATGATCAAACCAACTACATCAGTACCTCTTATCGCAAAATAAAGTAGGTCTTTAATTATTTCGGCCAGAATGCCAGCCCATGGACCTATCATTAGCCCAACGATCAAAGTGGCAATTTCACTGCCATCATACTTAAAACCAACAAGTTGTGGAATCGGGATTTCCAAAAGCATCAAAACAGTTGCAAGAGCGGAAAAAATCCCAATTACAGATATTTGTTTAGTCTTACTCATCAATTGATCTCCTGAACATTTGCATATTTTCTTCCATTACGAACTTTAAAATGAACCTTTCCGTTTTTAAGCGCGAAAAGCGTGAAATCCTTTCCCAAGCCGACGTTTTCACCCGGCCATATCTTTGTTCCACGCTGTCTGACGATTATATTCCCACTTTTAATGATCTGGCCATCTCCAACTTTTGTTCCAAGATATTTAGGGTTGCTATCTCTTCCATTTTTTCCCACACCGGTACTTTTAGTGGCAAAAAGTTGAATTTCTATTTTCATTTTTAAACCTCCACTTCAGAGAGCAATACATTTCGGGGATATTGTTTTGAGATCTGGACAAGTGTCTGATACAAAGTTTTCATCATGAATTGGGCACATTCGTTGCTTTCTTTCAAATCGCATTTTATCACACCATCTTTTATTTCGTAGTTGAGATTAACTTTCATCACTTCATTCAAACCTATCAACGTCGATTGAGACACAGCACTTATCGCAGCACAAACAACATCTTTCCCTTTAACATCAAAACCAACATGACCTGTTATTTTGAATCCGTAAAAAATACCTTTACCGATCAAAAATTCACAGCGCGTCATGCTTCAATCTCATCAACTTTAAGCATAGAATACCACTGTCTATGATTTTTGACACGGCGGTATCCTCTTCTCCTTCTGAACTTGACGGTTATGACTTTCTTGTATCTGCCATTTTCCAAAAGAGTTGCCTTTACCCTTGCGCCTTCAAGATAAGGAGATCCAACTTTTAAATCTTTATCATCTTTCACAGCAAGAATTTTATCAATTACTATTTGTTCTCCCTCTTTGGCCCCTTTGACAAGTTCCGTTTTAAAAGATTCACCTTCTGAGAGTTTGTACTGCTTACCCCCAATTTCGAGTATGGCATACATCTTAACACCTCCTTTTTCTCAAAAAACCCACTCATCCAAGGTGTGGCTTTTGCCATCTTGATACCCGGACCATGTGTCTCAAAAGATCTTACCACAAATTTTGTTTATTTCAAAAACAGTGAGCAGCAAAACAGCCACGAGTAACGCGTAATAGGTAATCGACAAAAAACAATTCCGGCTCGCAAAGGTATTGATGCGCATACCGGATTGGAAAAATTAACAACCACAACTGGCGGAGAGAGTGGGATTTGAACCCACGGAGCCTATTAAGCTCATACGCTCTCCAGGCGTACGCCTTTGACCACTCGGCCATCTCTCCACAATTAAATCCCTGTTTTTTCTCAGGGATTTGCTTACTTGACAAAAATGTTAAAAAGTGATATAGTTTTACATGTGTAACGTTTTTTTTACTTTGGTGGGCTCAGGTGGATTCGAACCATCGACCGCCCGGTTATGGGCCGGGAGCTCTACCTGCTGAGCTATGAGCCCGAGAACATTAGTAATTATAAAACATTTAACCATGAAAGTCAAGCGAATAAAGGGGTGAAACGGATGAGTTTTGAAAGAAGTGAATGCCGTGTTGATCCCATAAAAATTTTGCTTTTGAAATACCCAAGGCTTTTAATAATCAAAGCAGCATTTGAAATTTTCAGCCAACACAAAAAAATAGATCTTTTTGAACTTGAGATCAACATAAAAAGAGAATTTGAAAAATCTAATTATCAAAAGAGAGCCTGAACGGCTCTCTTTTTTCAAACCTGTTTTGTACGTTTGGGTGAAAGATTGAAAGTGCCCGTTCTATCATCATCGTTGACAAGTTTTAAATATCTGTTGGCCGCATCTTTGGCCATTCTTTCAATTATTGCCGGTAAATCACTCTCTTTCATGAGGTAAGCAAGACGCGGATCTTTTTTCATTTTTTCTGACATTTCATATTTCTGTTTATCAAGTGGAATGAGTTTCAAATCGGTGACTTCATAATTTCCAAGTTCTTCAGTTATTTTCGAAAGCAAAGTTAATATACTCTTGGAAAATATTTCTTGAACTTCAGAAGGCTTCTTTGATTCGTTTAACCTGTCTCTGTAAGATTTTGAAATTTCTTTTTCAAGGTATGTGTAACTGTACATCACAATGGCACCCCCTTTAAAATTCTTATTCCACCTAAAGCAACTATCACTGCAGTTTCAACTCTCAAAGTTCTATCTGTGAGTTTTACCCTTTCAAAACCCATGGAAGGCGGATTTACAGAAG
>JAJYYZ010000009.1 GCA_021800445.1 bacterium
TCAGATTTGTATTGTGCGGGTGTGGTATTAAGCATCATCTTATGTGCTTGGTAATAATCGATTTTATCCTCAAGCATTTTGTTGTAGATAAACCGCACACAGCCAAATGTCTTTGCAAAGATCACCTGCTGCGCTTTGTTCGGATATAACCTGAAGCGATAAGCCTTATGCTTTATAATCTTTATCACCTTGACTTTCAATACACTTGAGCATCATCTATATTTATTTATCAAGACAAGATGGTAATACATGCTGACGGATGATTCTATCTGATTCCATTCTAACACAAATCAAAGAGCAATTCATCTCACCTCATAGAAGTGGGAGAATTCTTGCTCAAAAAGGTTAAAGATAACATATGATTTCCTCCTCACTTAAAAAGAGGGGAAGCGTTCCTCCCCTCTTTCAAAAAATTATCTTCTTTCTTATTTGAGGTGCACATTCAACCCCATCAATTCTCCGCCATATAGACCTGCATATCCCATGAATTCACTGTAGGAATATGGATCAGATTCATTTGGAAATCCTGTGAAATTACTCTCGCTCCATTCCCCAAACATTGTTCTATTCGTCAATGGAATGAAAGGAAGATCCATCAACATAATGCGTTCAATTGTATATATAGCCTGTTGCTGCAAGTTTAAATCACTTGTCGATGAAAATACCTGTAAAGCTGCTGTGACAAGCGGGTTTGTGTAACGTGAATAATCGGAAATAGCTGTTTGTCCTATTTGGGCTGAAAATGCCGGATTGAATTCACTATAGTAAAGGTAGTATGGAGAAGGGCCAATGCCAGCTCCTGAACTTATTGCCATGTCAAATGTTCCACTCATTAGCGAGGTCATGTAAGTAGATCCCGCTTCTTGATCTATTACCGTATATATGCCAACATTTTTGAGATTTTCAGAAATTATCTGAGCCATTGTTATAAAATCTGTGGCACCAACTGGGACAAGAATCTTGAAAGTTGGCAATACTTCTCCATTAGAACCAACAAGTCGACCATTTGAATTCTTTTTGAATCCTATTGATGTTAACAAATCTTGAGCTTTTTGTGAATTATAAGATCCCAATTCAGACGCGAGTGGCGTTAAAGTTGGATCCATCCATTTATCAAGTTGAAGAGGAATTATTCCAGTCGGATTTGCAGTTCCACCTACGTTGTAGTATGCTTTTTCTTCAAGTGAACTCTTGTTTATGGCAAAATTTACAGCTCTTCTAAATATCGAATTGTTAAATGGATATTTTAAAGTATTGAATAACAGAATGTTTATGCTATAAACTGGCCACCAGTATTTGTTAATAGATGGATTTCTGTTTGCCCATATCTGTTGAATATTTGGAATAAATGCTCCTACTAGATCTGCTTTATTCGCTAGAAGCATTTCAAGTGCCGTTGTGTTTGATAAAACAACGGTATAAGCAATGTTGTCTACGTAAGGTCTTCCTTTCATCCAGTAATTAGGATTTTTGGTAAGAGTTACAGTGTTGTTTGGTACGTTAACATTCTTAACTATAAAAGGCCCTGTACCAATTGGTTCAGGATTATCCCATTCTGAAGGATTTTTGACACGCGACCATATATGTTCCGGAATTATTGGTCTAGTAGCTAAATTAAGGAAAAATGGAGTATTTGCTTTATAAAAAGAAAAAATCACGTTACCACCTGTTGCTTGGACACTTTCAAGATATGATGACGGTGCCCAAATGCCACTTAAATCAATTGATGGATTCTGTTTTAAATAGTTAAAAGTGAAAGCAACATCATTAGCAGTAAATGGTGTTCCATCTGACCATTTCACACCTTGCCTGATATTTACCACAAGTTTGAGATCGTTATCTTCCCATTTGTAAGATGTACCCAATAAAGGAGTTGTCTGACCGTTTAAAATGTTAACATCAAAAAGAGATTCATATATCAAAGGCAAAATATTTATTGGTGAAGGATTATATGGGCTAAAATTGGGAATCAAATTGCTTCCGATGGCGTAAACCACTCTTAATGTTCCTCCATATTTGATGTTTTGCCCAAATGCCGAAAACCCTAAAATTAGAAAAACCAACGACACTATAACTAAAAATACGGTAATCTTTCTCATTTTGATCACACCTTTCTGTCAATTCATATTACCAAATACACAATTTCTTCTCACAAATCATAGAAATACTTTCTCGCTTATGACTATAAATTCTAATTTCTCCTGTTGAAAAAAATTTAGGTGAATTGCCGCTTGTGAAAATCGAAAACTTTTTAACTACCTAAAACCCCACTATTTGCAAGTTCATTCAATTTATTGTATAACCATGTAGCCGCTTCTTGAGGAGTACTGACCCCGTATATAACTGTATCCATAGCGGTTAATATAGAATATTCGGGAGGATTCCAGTTTATAGGAGCTAAACCAACACCTTCTGGCATAAGGGCTTCCCAAGATTTTGCCCACCAATTACTAAACACAGGATCGTTCATCGCATCTGTTCTTGGAGGTAAAGTTCCTTCGGCAGAGTCCCAGCCAACCATTGCTTTTTCTGATGTTATGAATTTTATAAGATCCCATGCAGCAGAAGGATCTTTTGTATATTTGTTCATCATTATTGGTTTGACTTCAAGATAAGCTGCTTGAACACCGCCTTGAGGTATTGGAAGAGATGTAACGGCTGAATCATCTTCGAGTATAGTCTTTGCAAGTGCATTATCCGTTATATGTCCCCAAATCCAAGGTCCCATTGGTACCATTGCGTACTGTCCGGCTATATATCCTAAATCTTCTTGTTCCCATGCTCCTCCTCTGTTGTTTTGATTGAAAGGGGTATAAGGAGCATTATAGAATGTCAAATCATAGTATAACTGAAATATCTTTTGAAATTCTTCCACAGTAGCGTTTAATCTCCATTTGCCATTAACATTTACGAACATTTGCTTTTTGTTATTGACTTGATCAAACCAAGACATGAATTCCTGAAAAGCCCTTGGTTCGTTGACGGAACTGCAAAAATCAAATCCGTATACCTTCCCATCAGTGAGTTTGGTTATCGAAGCAGCAGTTGTAACAAGTTCGGACCATGTCGTTGGCACTTTGAGATTATATTTTGCAAAAATATCTTTCCTATACAGCAATCCTCTAACATTTATGTTGTATGGTATACCATATAATTTTCCGTTAATTTCACAAGCAGATATGGCATTTGGTAAAAATTGATCTTTTTCGCTCTAACTGTTGAAATATTGATCGAGATCGGCTACAAGGCCCATTTTTACATACGTATCCATTTGCTCGGTTAACCCTTCAATTACAGCAGGTTGACCTGTGGTCGCCTGTACTACGAAAGCTTTTAACATAGCATCATATTGACCAGGGCCATAGTATGTCGAGACATTTATATTTGGAAGATCTGCCTTAACGTTTTGCTGGAACCAATTTACATAATTCATACCGACTTCACCAGTTGAGAAAGGCATATTCCAAAAAGTAAGATTAACGGTTGCAAGGGACACTAAAGATAGAGTTAGAATTAAAGCTGAAAAAATCAAAAACTTTTTCTTCATTTCAATTCAAACCTCCTTCTTCTAACTTACCTAATTCAGCAGCAATTCACCCATTATTGTTTTACAGCACCACCAAGTAATCCACTCACTAACCATCTTTGGAATATTGCAAATAGTATTACAGTAGGCAAAACTATAAAAATAGTCGCAGCGGCAATGTTTCCCCATTGCAAAGTCAAACTCGACGATAGCCTATAAAGAGCTATCGGTAATGTGGCTGTTGAATTGCTTTGGACAAGGACAGAAACCATAAGATAATTTCCCCATGAAACAACAAAAGAATAAAAAGCAGCAATAGCAATTCCTGGTATAGAGACAGGCAAAATGATACTCCATAATGTTTTTAAAACACCGGCGCCATCAAGCATGGCTGCTTCATCTAAAGATCTTGGAATTCCATCAAAATATCCTTTAAGTAACCACATTGCAAATGGAATTGTTAAAGTACTTTGTGCTATTACTATCCCTATTATTGTATTAACTAAATGGTAATTTAACATCAAATCGTATAAAGGTATTATCAAAAGCACACCGGGGAACATTTGTGCTATAAACATGATAGAAATCCATGTATTTTTTGCCTTTATTTCGTAACGGCTTAAAGCATATCCTCCGATTATCCCAGTAAATAGAGATAAAATAGTAACACTTATTGCTATTATCAATGAATTAAGCGAATAAAGTAAAAAGTCTCCTCTTTGAATTATTGTTCTATAATTTTCTAAAGTAAATCCACTTAAAGAAAAAAACCTTCCATTACTTATATTTGATCCTGTTTTAAATGAAGCATATAATATCCATAACACTGGCAATAGAAAAAAAGAAAAGAAAAGAATCAAAGATATATAAGATATAGGATAGGTTTTTCTTTTTTCGTTTTTCATCATGTCGTCTCTCTCCCATAGGTTCTGTTGAAAATGAAGAAAAAGGCTAAAAGTATTAAAAGCATAAGCACACCTATACCTGCACCATATCCGATGTTGTAATTACTCCATACCTGTCTATAAAGATATGTTGGCAATACATCAGTCGCATTTATAGGGCCACCTCCGGTTGCGATATAAACTATGCTAAATTGATTAAATGTCCATATAACATGGATAGTTATCATTATTAGAGCGGTATACTTAATTCCAGGTAAAGTGATATATTTAAATCTTTGCCATTTACTTGCTCCGTCAATACTTGCGGCTTCGTATAGTTCTTCTGGTATTGCTTGCATTGCAGCGAGAAAAGCTATTCCAAAAAAAGGTACATTTCTCCATAAATGAAGGATCATGATCATAGGAAAAGCAAAAGTCATGCTGCCAAAAAAATACGTAGCGTAATTCTTTAAACCAATAGAAGTCAAAATCATATTTATAAAACCATAGCCTGGTTGGGACATAAATTGCCACATTATAACTGTTGCAACTATCGGGATAACCCAAGTTATCATGACTATGCTTCTGAAAAAATGAATTCCGGGAACATTTTGTTTTAAAGTAAGCGCTAAAAGTATTCCAAAAACATACTCCAAAGCGACGACCACTGAAACAAGAATTCCCGAATGCAGAAAAGCAATCCAAAATTCAGAGTCATGAAAGAGATTTATGTAATTGTTTAAACCAATATATTGAGTAGTCGGATAAAGCAAATTTCTATTTGTAAATGATAGATTTATACCTATAATTAAGGGGACAAATATCAACAGAACTGTTATTCCGAAAGATACCAAAAGCATTATGTAACCTTTATATGTTCTCATGCTTATTACTCGAACTTTCTCTCTCCATTAAATAAGTGTCTAAGATCTTTGTTTTTCGATCGGAAAGAATTTCAAATGATTCTTTTCCCATTTCCTGTTTTTGTATTCTCATCGTCGTCAAAGACGGAGTTATCAAAGCAGAAAACGGTATATCGTCATACCCTATGATTTTTACCTCTTGAGGAATTTTTATTTTGTTATCTTTTAATGCTTTAATAACACCAAATGCCATTAGATCGTTGTAAGCGAAGATCCCATCGAATTGCATGCCATCACGGATCAATTCCATAACCGACTTATATCCGCCGTCTATTTCTATGCCGCCCGTCTTTATAAGCCTATCGTCGATCTCAATTCCTGCCTCTTTGAGGGCTGTTTTGTATCCTTCGGATCTTTCTATAGATGCCGTGTTGTAAGATTGAGCCCCTACAAAGGCTATTTTCTTGCACCCCCTTTCGATAAGATGCCGTGTTGCCCTGTATCCGCCGTCAATTTCATCGCTGTATACCATCGGAATTCCCATAGGCTCGAATGCTTTTATATGTCTTCCGATTATGACAAAAGGAACACCTAAATCTCTTATCATGAAAAGATCGTCGTATTTTTCCTGGTTTGGGGCTATCAAGAGACCATCAACGCGTCTTTGGATAAGTGTTTGAATGGCTCTTACTTCTCTTTCATAACTTCTCGATGTGTTGGCAAGAATTATCTGGTATCCTTTCTCTTGAGCCTGAGACTCGACCCCCTTTAGCACCTCAGCCCAGAAAGGGTTGGCATTGTCTTCGATTATCACGCCTATGGTATGTGTCTTTTGAAATTTCAAAGAAGCGGCAAAACGATTGGGAACATATCCCAATTCTCGCGCAGTTTCGGATATTCTTTTCCTTGTTTCTTCACTTACGTCTTGTCTTCCGTTAAGTGCCCTTGATGCCGCGCTCAAAGAAACACCAGCCTTTTTTGCGACATCTTTCAAAGTAATGTAACCCATTTTTACCTCCACAATCGATTCCGGTATCGATTCCGATACAATTTATACAATTTATTTTAAGAATTGTCAAACATGATTTAAGACGTTTAGAGGCGATTTTAGGTCTTTTTCGATGAATAACAATTGTTATTTCGCTGATTTGAATTATATCAAAGTTTATCTATGAATATCATGAAATATAATAGTCGATAAACTCATAATTTTTAGATTTGGCTCTTCGTCAAGGTAAATAGGCATTTGATTTTTAAAGTTGAGTTGATGTATTTTGTATTTATAAAAGATGCTTTTATAATTACATTCATGACTTTTATTGCATTCACGATTCATAAAGAATAATATTTGAAGAATTGTTGGTAAAATGATTGTAAATTTTTGTAGCAAAATCTTGATTTTTTCAATTTTCAGATCACTCAATCCCTTACATAGTAAGCGTTTCCAGCATTTCGCTCTAAAATCACCACATTTTTACTTTTGGACACCCTTGGGTATGATCATACTCACCCCTGTCTTACCCCCCCTAAAAAACGCGATCTTGGAAGTCAAAATTTTCCTTATTTTATAATGATTTGTGAATTTACGTTCAAAGATGCGCTCCCACATCAGGTGGGGGATGACAGAGGAATGTCAGTTTTTGCCACTCACTATATTGTCACCTTAAAATAGGATACCCATAATGGCAGGTAGCGTATGGCTCGTAGCACGTAAAAATTGAAACTGACTCACTCTTCACGTCTTACTGATCACTAATTTTTCCTCGCGTTGCTGCGTCGGCCACCTCGCGGTATCATGCTCTCCGCCTCCGTCCGCCTTTTCAACGCGCCACCGGCTACCCACCACGTGCCAATTTTTAAGTTTTATTTGGTATAATAAAAAAAACGTAAAGGGAGGAACTTAAAATGCCAGAATTCGGAAGCGCTTTTTCAGGTCTTGCAAATGATAGGAAACTCACTCATGAAGAACTTGTTAGAGCCATAAGATTTATGATAGCGGCAGAATACGAAGCAATTCAGATGTACACTCAACTTGCCGAGTCAACTGATGACAAAGTTGCCATGGCCGTACTTAAAGACATATCGGATGAAGAGCGTGTGCATGCGGGAGAATTTTTAAGGCTCCTTAAGTATTTGGACTCAAGTGAAGAAAAATTTTACGAAAATGGTACCCATGAAGTTGAAGAAATGCTCGAAAAGATAGAAAACAAGGCGAAAAAAGGCCAAAAGAATGGAATTAGACGGTAATAATCATAAAGAACCGTGGCCACAGGGGGATAGTCCGTTAATACTTAGCACAGAAGTGCTATTGAGTGAGAAGCCTCCGCTTCCATAAGTGGTGGGAGTATGTCACAGATCCCATATTTTTTCAACATATTCTGAGGTCATGGACCTAAGAAGAGCTCCGTACGTCAATCTGAATTTCAAGATGCTTCCGATATCAAGATCACCATCAAACTCTGTCACGTCTAAGACCATGTGATCGCTTGATGCGTGTAAAACTTTTATGCCTTTTTCCAAAGGTATCATTCCGTCAGGTTGGATGTCCTGTTCTCCTATTGCAATTATCGCTTTAATTCTATTTCCAAAGTCTTCAAAGACCGGCACTCTACCCATCGCATCTCTTCCAATTCTGCCGTAAGGAACAGATGGTTTTGTCTTTATTTCGATGATCTCGGCTTCGAGGGTAAAAGTATCTTGTCTGAGAAAAGGAAATGATCTGTTGTTTGTCGTATCAGTTCCAAGTATTATGGACTCTCCAAGACGATATCCGTTTATTTCTTTCGGAAGGGTATTATTTTCAATTAGATAAACGGACGCCGTGTTTCCACCGCTCACGATTTTGAAATTAGTCCCTTTATTTCTTATCTTTCTTGCTATATCGGAAAGCAAATTCATGTTGTCGGCATCCGGCACGACACCTCCGTAACACCCAAGATTTGTGCCTATTCCGTAAAGTTCCACGCCCTTGATTTGCGAAGCCTTGGTCACTTCATCAACGGCATTTTCGAACCAGACGCCTTCTCTCAGATCACCCATATCTACCATGTAAATAATTTTCTGGCGCTTTCCTTTATCCATGGCAATTTTGCCGATAATTTCAACTGTTCTTAATTCCGAAACAAGTGTTATGTCTACGTATTTGACCAAATCTTCTATTTCGCTTGGCATAGGAATTCTCAACAACATGAAAGGGCCGTTTACACCGGCCATTTTCATTCTTTTTATGTTTGCAATTCTTGAATCTCCTATTATATCAACACCATTTTCAAGGTAAAGTTTTGCAAGTGACGGTTCACCTTTTGTGACTTTGACCACACCTGTAAGTTCGATTCCCCTCTCATGACACATCTGGGATATTTTCTTAACGTTATGAATTATGGCTTCTTTATTTGATATAAGTCTTGGATATCCCATTTTTTCCTCCTCACTCGTATTTTATTTTTTTTCTCAAGTTCATGTCTATTTCTTTTTTTACCATGTCTTCTCTTTTGTCGTAGAGATGTTTGCCGCGCGCAAGTGCTATTTCAACTTTTGCTTTTCCTTTTTCGTTAAAATAAACTCTCAACGGTACCATCGTTAAACCTTTTTGATCTATTTTCGAATTAAGACGGATGATCTCCTTTTTGTGCATAAGAAGTCTTCTCCTCCTAAGAGGATCATGATTGAAAATGTTACCTCCCGCGTATGGCGCTATATGCATGTTTTCGATGAAAAGTTCTCCGTTTCTTATTATGCAATAAGCATCGTTTATGTTCGCGCTGCTGTTACGTAAGGATTTAACTTCCGTCCCTTTAAGTTCAATTCCGGTTTCAAATTTGTCCAAAATTTCGTAATTATGACGTGCTTTTGAATTAGTCGTGACTATTTTCAACTATAAATTCCCTCGCTTTTTTTATAACTTTATCCATCGTCTCTTTAAGATCAACTTCCTTTATGCTGCATCCCGATGCCCTTATATGGCCTCCGCCGCCAAAATAAACGGCTAATTCGCTGACATCGATGTAATCTTTTGATCTGAACGAGATATTCACCTGATTTTTGGGCCACTCTATGAATAAAATCGCAACTTCCACACCGTATATCGATCTTATTTCACCGACAAATCCGCCGGTTTCATCGTCGGTGCAGTTATTTCTATCGAGCATATCGCAAGACACGTAAGCCCATGCAAGTTTTCCGTCCATATCAACGGTTAAAGTGTTAAGCATCTCCGAAAACAATTTTAACTCTTTAAGGGTTTGATGTTCAAGTACGGCTGAGGATATCTTTTGCATGTTGGCGCCCTTTTCAACGAGATTAGCGGCATAACGAAATACTTTGGCATCTGTGTTTGAATATTTAAAAAATCCGGTGTCAGTTGCGATTCCGAGTAAATTTATACCGGCAAGTTTTGAATCATATTCGATACCCAATTTTTGCGCTATTTCGTAAACAATGACAGCCGTCGCGGCATAATTCGAGTAGTAAAAATCAAGTTCACCAAAGCCGACATTCGTTCTGTGATGATCGAGCGTTATATCGGGTTTCCCATCTTTCAAAAGTGAAGCACCATCGCCAATTCTTGATATTTCAGAGGCATCAACGGTGACAGATGTATCGTAATCGTATCCTTTCAATTCTTCTAACCCTTTTATTTCTGAAACACCTTCTAAATCTTGATAAAACCATGGTATGTGATCTGCTATGCAACCTTCCGCGGTCTTACCCATCTTTCTGAGGATAAGAGTCAAAGCGGCAACAGAACTTATATCATCTCCGTCTGGTTTTATGTGGCCAATTATCAAAAACTTCTTGCCTTTCTTAAGCCTTTCGACTACATCGTCCAATTGAACAAGCATTTAAATCATCTCCATTAACTTGAATATTTATTATATACTAAATTTCTTTTAAAAGTGAAATGTACAATTGGCATATGGGATATAGCGTATAAAAACCGTGACATGCTCCCACCACTTATAGAAGTGGGAGAATTCTTGCTCAAAAAGGGTTAAATTAACCTTCCGTTGCGAATTTTGGATGAAAAACAAAAAATTGATTTGCCGTATGATGACGATCTAAATCGAAAGATTCTCTCTTTTTCTGTATTGCAAAGCCTCAGCGATGTGTGAAAGAGATATATTTTCGGATTCGGCAAGGTCTGCTATCGTCCTTGATACTTTTAGCATCTTCTCCATTACCCTTGCCGTCAATCCCAATTTCTTTGATGCGTTTTTGAAAAAATCCTCTTCTTTTTCTCCGAGTTTGCAAAACTTTGAGACTTCAGATGCGCTCATTTTCCCGTTCAATTTTCCTGATCTTTTCATCTGAATTTCAACGGCCTTCATGACCCTTTCTCTTATTTTCAAAGAAGATTCAGACGATTTCATCGAGGTATATTTATCGTAATCAACTTTTGGAACATCGATGAAAATATCTATTCTATCTTCTATTGGTCCCGATATCTTTTTGTTGTATCTTTCTATTTCAGGTATCGAACATGTGCAATGATGAATTCCGTCTTCAACACCAAACCAACCACAGGACTACGGATAAAATATATATCACCTTATTTTGCATGGCTTTTTACATTTTTTCCCATTCATATTATTTTTGCTTCTTTTGCTTAAGGTATTCAAATTTTTTCTTTCTTTTATTAGACTTTATTAGAGTATCTAAAATAGGTTCAAAATCCGAATAGAAGTAGTAAAATAGAATCATGATACCAAAACAACAAAGATTAGGAGGCTTGCCGGAATTAGGAGAAATTCATATGAAGTACCTTTTTGAACACTTTCTAGCAAAGAATGGTTGATTTGTAATTATCATATATGATAATATAAGTATAGCCGGAGGTTATTAATGGAAATATTCCTGTGGGAGAAGTATGAAATTTATTTCTACGATGAAGTCGTTGATTTTATGGAAAAATTAGGGGAGAGCGATCCAGACAAGGCCACAGAAATTTTCCAGGATTTTTTTGAAAAAATAAAAAATGGCATTGGATTACCAACAGAGTATGCTCATGGTCATAGAAAATTAAAAAATCTTCATGATGATTTATGGGAATACAGAGAAAAATCTCAAAAAATAGAATGTTTAATAAGAATATACTTTGGAATTGACAAGGAAAATAAAATAATAATACTTCTCGGCGGTCAATTTAAACATGATGATAAAGAACAAAAAAGCAAACTTAACACCATTAGAAAAAGGTGGGACACCTATAAAGGGAAGAGGTGTAAGAAACTATGAAAAGTTTTGAAGAAATGAAGAAAAGGCTCATGAGTAACAAAGACTTTGCCACTGCTTATAACAAGAGAAAACCACTGGCATATTTTATAACGGATGTGTTCATTTTGCGTAAGAAAAGTGGATGGACTCAGAAGGATCTGGCCGAAAAAATGAAAACAAAAGTGTCAAATATATCAAGAATTGAATCTGGAAAACAGAATATTTCATTTTTAACTATGCAAAAGATTACCGAAATTTTAGGTGGAAACCTTTTAATTACGATGAGAAAAGATGATTTCGTTGAACTTTCCCAAAGATCAAAAGATATTCTAAAACGACTATCTGAAAATGTTGACAATGATCCTAAAGTTGTCGTAGAAAAAAGCCTTGAATATTATGAATCTTACCAAAAATATAACACATACCCGAAATATACCAAACAAAGCTACGATGTGGAGGCCACAATGACATTCTCCCATCCGCTTAAAGTAAATTCAGTATATGAATCTACCGCATATCACCAAGATCATGAGCAATCTACCGCATATCATGAGCAATCTATCGCAACGTAGAAATCAAGGAGGATGAATAAATTGTCAAATGGAGAGAATTACTTATCCCAACTTAAAATAACTTCTATTTCTATATATAAGGCATCTTTTGAAATCAAAAAATTAATCCCAAATAACCAACAATTGGAAATACAAGTAGCCTTAAAACCCAATATTAACATATCAAAATCAGAAAACACATCTGATAACCAAACTTCCATAGTAGATTTAAATATAAGTGTGAATCTGAAAAACAAGGATATTTCATTCGTAGAGGTAAATCTGTCAATAAATGGATCTTTCATTGGGGAAAATATGAATGAACAACAATTTATAAAATTAGTTAAATTTTCTGGCGTTAGCAATCTCATTCAAATTTCTCGATCATATATAATTTCAATGACTTCACAATTAGGAATTATACCTCCTATCGTATTACCTATGATTAATCTTGAAGAATTGTATAAAAATACATAGTGTGTCAAACAATTTCAATTTGAAATCTTCAAATGGTCATTGAAAAGTGAAAAACATGTTAATCTTAATTTTGCGTTCTATATGTTACAAGCAAGGTGCCTCCTATTGTTTTCCAATGAAGTATCATTGGATTAGAGAACAAAGAAAGGATACACCAACACTATGGCCTTAAATTGTTGGACAATCTCAAATAAGAAACTTAGAAAATTTGTGTTTAGGAGGAACAGATAATGGAAGAGAGCCAAAAAGAATGCTTAGATAAATGTCAAGAAATACAAAAAACCTTTCTTGAGGGTCTAAAAAAGTTTATGGAAAGCGAAAAGCCAAGTGAAATTAGCAAATTTCAAAAAGTGCTTAATGAATATAATAATGCATGGGATTTTTTGAAGGAAAAAAATTTTCGTGCTATCAACTGGGAGCATTTAAAAGAGAAACTAAGTGATATAGAAGAGAAACTGGAAAATGACGTTAATTCATTGAATTAATGTTTAGAGATTGTCCAACAATTTAAGGTCATAGTGTTACACTCTTGAGTTTTCTGTTCTTTGGCAATCTGACCTAAATGTTTGCAAAAGTCACAAGATTGTGAGTCCAATTTTAGCCCTACTGCCTGTTCATAATGTCTGTGTGAAATTGTGGTTCAAATATATGAAACTATTTCCATTCTATCCAAAAGGTTTTATCTTGCCTTACCCATATCTTGTAGATAAAAATAGATAAAACTTCTTTTCTTTCTTCCATCGTTAAGACTCCATTTATCCTACTTTCCAATTCTTTCAACATATTTTTCTTTTCTTTTGATTTATCCTCTTGTTTCAAGATCTCCGCTTTTGCCTCTAATTGCTCTATTTCTTCCTCCATACTTTTCTTTTTTTCTTTCAATTCTTCTAAATTTATCATCTGCATGGCATAAAGATCAAGATAACGGTTCCATGCCTCTTTTTGCTTGGCGATCTGCCTTTCAATACTCTTAATTTCATGTTCGTGATTTTGCTCTATTACCTCAATGTCAAATGCATTAAGCAATTCATGTATATGAATCTTTACCTGCGCCCATACTTCATCTTCAATTGATGAATTCACAAATTTGAGCGTGCATGAATTAAAACCGGCATAATGACAACGATAATAAAAATATGCATCCTTTCTTTTCTTTGGATCACGCTTTACGTGCATTCTAATGTTGCAATGCTCACAATATATAAGGCCTGTTAGTAAAACATTATTATTGCCTAACGATCTTCTTGGTATCTTCGATCTTCTTTCACGTTCCTCCATAATTTGAAATACTTTATTTGAATTTATTATTTTTGGCACATTCACAGGTATTAAATCATTTTTGGTTGGATATCTCGTTAGTCTTTTGCCGTTTGGCAATGTTTTTCTTACTCCCCACGTTGTAAAGCCCCCATAAATCGGATTGAAAAGGATATTGTAGATCAAATTTTCTTTCCAAAATTTTCCACTTTGTGGCTTAATTTCTAATTTATTCAATTCATTTGCTATTTTCCTACAACCATTGCCATGCAAGTAAAGATCTACCATAAGCCTTACGGCCTGCGCCTCTGATTCATAAATTTCAAGATCATATGTACCTGTTTTTCGATATCCATAAGGTGCTGCTTGTACCCAGTGCCCTTCTTTTATGCGTTTGATCTTGCCATTTATCGTTCTCAAACCTATTGTCTCACGCTCAAATTGAGCAAAAGAGCCGAGAACGTTCAACATAAGACGACCAGATATTGAAGTTGTATCAAATGCTTCTAACACTGCTTGTAATCCTTTATTTTTCTCAGTAAATAGTTGAACAAGATAAGTGAGATCTTTCATGCTTCTTGTAAGTCTGTCTAATTTTATAAATACAAGCACATCATAGTCGTTAATATGAGTCAAAGCGTCTTGCAACGCCGGCCTGTCTAAATTCTTTGCACTGAATCCTTCATCTCGGTATACATTCACTACTTCATAGCCATGTGCTTTGCAAAACGCTTGACATTTTTCTGCCTGATCTTCTAAAGATGTTCCATTTATCTGCTCATCTGTCGAAACTCGAATATAAATAGATGCCTGTGTCATTTTTTACTTCTTTGTTTTTTCATTCGTCGTCTGCTGAGAAGAACTGATATTTGTAAGAGGTATTATTATAGGAGTGTTTCCAGTCTGAGAAGTAAATGAAATTACTACAGCCCTCGCGATTTGAAATAAAGTTGCAACGCCACTTAGACGACAATATTGATCAAATTTGTCTTTTCCTAAATCTGAGGAACTGAATTTTCCAAAAATATTTACGCTTGCATTCACAAGATTCTTGTTTTCAACTTTACCTTCAACGGAAATTCGAAGCTGTACAATGCCATCCAATTTACTTTCTAATTCATTTATTTGTATTTCGGGTGTAAATTGTACAGAAAAATCTACCATCTTATCACGATTTTGGGCCATTAAATTTCTATCAAAAGTGTATTGGATATCTGTTATAGAATATTCATCAAATGAAAAAATACTTTTTTCTGCGTTCATACGGGTAACGCCTCTTCTTCGAATGTTTTTTCATCAAAGATTCCCCCCTTACTTGGTATTGGAGATGGAGAGTACCATTCAGCTGTTAAAGTGAAAGGAACAGGACTTCTGAAATTCATACTTATACCTTGTTTTAAAAAGAGCATCATCAATTCTTGTGGGCTTTTCCCTGTAGTTTTACTTAAAAGATCTAATTTTTTTCTGTACTCCTTTGGAGCGGTTAAAGTATAATCTCCGTGTATGGTTATATATAAATTTCCTTCTAAGACCCTTGCCAATCTTTCCATGAATTCATAACTCGGTTTTCTTCCTAAATTCTCAAAACGTGATATTACAGGTTGCTTAGTACCCATCTTCTTAGCGATCTCTTCTTGATTTAAATCTTTATCAAGACGCTCAGTTATTACTTCAACGATAAAATCGTTCAATGGATCTCTTAATTCTTTGTTAAAATATTCTATTTTATCCTCGTTTTCCTTTTCCCATTCATAATATCTTTGTTCCAATTTTTTCAATTCTTCTATTTTCTTTTTTTTAATCATATTCTTTTTTCCTCTCCTTCGCTGTTTCTATATCTGCCTTATTCTTTTTTTTCAATTCCATATCAAGAATAACAATCGTATCTTTCTTTTCTTTGTGAAAAGTAAAATATATACGCACAACTCCTCCTTTTCCATGAGGCGGTATTTCAAATTCATGCATGCCTTCCCTCAATGGTTTGTAAATACTTCTTTCTCTTAAATCTTTTAAAACTTTAAAATCATTTTTGTCAATCAAATCAAATATTTTTTGTATTTGTTTGTATATCTTGAGATGATCTTGTTTCAATGATTCTATTTGTTCTTTTATCTTCGATTTTTTATTGCTCAGTTCTTCTGGGTAAAATATTATTTTCAATCTACCACCTTCATTATATAACCAATTGGGTATAAATGTCAATAAAGATATAATTTACTCATGATATGCGTGGATGTAACAACGAATGTTAAGAACACATTTAAAGTTCTTTGACAAGCGAGTTTTTATTGAAAAGCCAACCACATTCGGCTTAGAATATTTCTAACAGCGAAAATCTAAGGAGTGTGGTCAGCATGAATATTTTAACATCTGTTCGCTCATTTTTAGAAAAAGATTTTGGAGATTTCTTTTGTGATTTGGAAGATTTCTATCTCGACGATTTACTTGTACTTGTTCAGTGTATTATATCGAAAAGATATTCTTCAATCTCATTCATGTCTAAAGATGCTTTAATTGATCTATCGCACACAACACTGACAAGATTTATAAACGAACGTGCACAATTTTGGTCAAAGTTGGATAAAGAGATAATAGTGAGAACACTTGAACAGTTCAAGAGTGACCCTGATATGCCTATGAGTTCTTAAAACAGAAGTACATAGTTTGAGACATCGACTTTATTTAAAATTTCTCTTTTATTTGGTAACTTGCTTGACCATAAACTCCTTGAAATGGATGTAAATAGTCATTAGAAATAATAATATAATAAGAATCAACGAGTGAAAGTTCTTCACTGAGATAGTATTCGCCTCGAGAGAAAGACCAATGCTGAGTTAAGTCCCATCCGTCGACATAATCAAAGGATGATTTACTTTTTGTAAAATCATTATATTGTTCAGGAGTCATTACATAAATATCAAAATCACTCGGAGGAAGTTTGTTAGACCAGACTATAATATTAATTTTTCTTGGTGAAGGGATATTCAATTCTAAGTAAACATAATCTCCTCTTACGGTCAGTCCGGCACAATTAAGTAAAGGTGTTTTACCACTTATGATCTTGACACCATTATAATGAAGATAAATTACTATTGCGATGACAATAACAGCAATTATTCCCATTACAAGAGCAAAAATTTGCGATTTTTTCATTATTCATTACTCCTCATTTAATTTTGAGGCTATGTTTCATAAAAATTTTTCTTCAGATATCAATTTTTCTTTTTCATTTTGATATATTTTTTTAATATGACAAATTCAAATTGAACGTTGCTTGTCCGTAATCGCCAGTTCCAAATTTCAGATAATTATTGAAAAATACCAAAAAGTATGTACCAGCAGAAAGATTGCCAGTTGTATTCAAATAAAAATTATATCCATTTAATGACGGGTATGATGTCAAATCCCACTTATAAATGTAAGAAAATCCTATCGATCCTGCTCTATCGGATATCGCTTTCACAAAATCGTTGAATTGACTGGAAGTCATTATCACAACATCGAAATTTGACGGGGGCAATTGGTTACTCCATGTTGTAAGGCTGAAATTACCGTACCCGTCCATGTTAAACGAATATGCATTAAACTTTCCAGTTACAGTCCAGCCGGCACAATTCAAATTTCCAGTTGTTACATGAAAATACGGATAATACACTTGAATCGAAGAATTTGACGTTGGAAATACGTAAGAATTGCAACTTGACAACACTAACGCCATTCCGATTATGCCAATTAACAAAAAGACAATGCTTAATTTCTTAAATCTTCTCATATTAAAACCTCCCCTAAATGAAATTCAATTTCCTACTACTGAACAAATATGTAAGAAAGGTTCTAATCTACAAAAGTTAGCCTTGATTTGTATTTGGTAAGATAAAACGAGAATATCGTATTACTTCATTTTATTCAAGTTAGAATTGATTCCATCAGATATGGACTGGCATGCCTATGAGTTCTTAAAACAGAAGTACATAGTTTGAGATATAGAGACTTACTTCAAAAGCGCAAAGCAAGAATTCAATCTTGGGAAATGTAAATTACGGACGGAATCTGGACAAAGGCATTGGATGATTTTAATAAAGATAGCATATCTTATTTTCAAAGAACATATGGAAGTAGTATACAAACAAGATGTTTTCAATATAATCCAAAATGCGCTATCGTACTTATTCTCTGATCAAAGCAATGTTAAGAGTGATTATGATCTGTTAGAGACAAATTTTGAGATAGAAGAGGCAACTTAAAATGCTTAAATCTGTTCTTAATATTTATCGTAATCTTGACGCACATCATGAGTAATTTAATCTAATTTAAAATAATGCAAAAGTATGCTGTATCAATTGTCCTATTCTTTAAATAGTCAAATCTTCTTGACTTATCATCTTGCTGTAAGTATATGTAACGTTTAATATCAGTAGGTCACACTCAAATTAAATGTTGCGGCTCCATAGTAACCTGCTCCAAATTGTTCATAGTTATTGAAAAATACCAAATAGTAGTTGCCTGCTGCTAAATTTTCTGTTTCATCAAGATAATATTGATATCCATTAAGTGAAGGAGCAGTAGTCATATCCCAGCCGTATAAATCGCTAAAGTTCATCTGACCTGCCTCCCATCCGCTTTCATAATTTGCAGCAAAATTATCATATTGAGTAGTACTCATTATCAAAACATCAAAGTTTGAAGGTGGTAATGAATTACTCCATGCCGTTACTTCAAAACTGCCGGAATTCAATAAACTAAACTCTACATAACAATACATTCCCGTTATAGTCCAACCAGCACAATTTAGATTTCCAGTTGGCTGATCTTCATAAAGATTGTAAGTTTGTGGAGATGGTGTTGGTGGAGGTGTAACATTTACAGTACAACTGGATAAAACAAAGGCAGTTACAACTACTCCTATTACCAAAAATACAATGCTTACTTTTTTGAACTTTCCCATTTTAAAACCTCCCTTGCATAATGAAATAAGAAAAATTATCCATTCTTTTCAAATCTTGGGAAGCATATATCACATAGGCACGAGATCATTATATCTTTTTCTTCTTGATATTTAAAACATAAATACTCATTCAACGTTTTTACAACAAAAACCTTAACAATATTTTCTGATCTGATATTAGTATTAACACTATCTAAAACATCTTTATTTAAAATAATTTCCATCATTTTTCTTACCTCCATAATAAAATAATTTCGATAAAAAATAATCGGCCATAATACTGGCCGTCGGCATAAGTCGAATTGTTCGATTTGTTTCTTCTAAATACCTGATCATACTTAAAGCAGTCTCAGTCTGCTTGATCACTTTTTGCCTCTTGTTTTCTATTTGAAAGGTTTATGATTCTTCAGATTTAATGGGTTCAGAATCTTTTCGTAGCCGTATCATTCCAATTACTGTCGATACCAATTTGTATTCCGTTTCGATCTTCCGCAAAGGAAGAACAATAGTTTGTCCTTCTACATCATATTTGGGATTTATCAGACTTATAATAATGAATTTATCAGAAACAATAAATTTTCTTATCCATACCTCACTGATTGTTGCTTTCTCAAACTCTGGTTTATCATTTAAACGATGAATGCCTTCAGTATTTACAAAGAAAATGCCTATTCCTTTAGCAGGTAACTGTTCTACTTGTAATAGTCTGCAAAGAAGTATATCCGTTTTTAAATATTCCGGTTCAAGAGCATCGTCTATTGCGGGAGTTGCAAAGTCAAGTGGAACTTCTTGAGGCACTATTATTCTTTTTTGAGATGTCATTATTTGAGTTGAAATCTCTTTGGCTGGATCAAGTTTTTCTAAATAAGGCAATAAAATAGTATTTTGCAATATGCCATGTTTAAGAGCCTCTTTTACTTCCTCTGACATTTGAGCGTCTGGATTATTCAGAGCTGCATTTAAGAGTTTGCGGTCTTCAGATGTAGATGGATCATCAGTTTTGCCAAGTAAATAGTCGATTGATACATTGAAAAATTCAGCTATCAATTCAACCGTATCAGAACCTGGGCTAAAATCACCTTTCAAGTATCGAGTTATTAAGGCTGGGTTTCTGTTGATGCTCAATGCCAGTTTGCGTTGCGAAATACCTCTTTGCTTTAACAATTCAGATAAACGATCTTTAAATTCCATATACTTTCCTCCTTTTTTATTATATGTTTTTTGTTGATAAAAATCAATATTTATTTTAATAAGCACTTAATAGAAACTTAATATCAATCTATTGACTTACATAAAGGTGTTGAGTATAATTTTGATCGTAATAAAACATATTTATAAAAATAAAAGAAGGTAAAGATATGAATAAACTTCGAAAGATTAGAAAACACGCAAAAGTATCTCAAAGAAAATTAGCAATACACACACAATTGATCTCTTCGGTTATCTGCTTGTTTGAAAAGCAAAAAATACAACCTTTGTTTCAAACAGCCGATCAGATAGCAACATTTTTAGGAGTACCAATAGAAGAAATTCCCCCAGATTTTAAAAGAACTTCTTCATGGCCTAAAAGCATAGACAAGGAGGTTGAAGATGACAAATCAAGAGAAACTACAAAGGTTGTTTAATGTTTTTGGGTTTGAAGTAAAAGTCACTCCGAAAGGAGAATTCACGCATGAAGAATCCAACAAAAAAAGTAGATTTACAGGTGGATCTCAACTGCGACATGATAGCACTGCTCGAGACGGCTGAAAGGCTCTTTATCGAAGGTGATTATCATGGTATTTTTTTTATTTTGAAAGAACTTCACGACAAGACCATCAAGGCCAACGATCTTTGGAAGGAGGAGACGAATTATGAAAACGAAAATTCTGAAAGTGTCATTACCAATGCCGAAGGACGAGGTCTTGGCGATTCTTGGAAGGCAAGGAAGACCGATGACGTATATAGTAGCCAGACAAGTTATCAAGAAACCTTCCAATTCAATGATAGCACCAAAATAGATAGACATGACGAGGAGATGATAAGCAATGAGGAATAAAAAAAATAGCCACATGAGTGGCCGAACATCCAAAAAAGATTATAACACAGTTTTGAATGAATTCGATCCAGAAGAAGTCAAACGCGCTGAGGCATACCTTTCCCAAAAATATCCATCTGTTTTCAAAAGAGCGTCAATGCAAAGAAAAGCAAGATTTGTTAGGGAGTTTTTGAAAGTGAGGAATAATTCATGAATAAGTTGGTAAAATCGATCAATTTGTCGAAAGAACGATGGTTGGCAACACGTCCAACTGACACTTTCGTTGATCCCTACAAGTCGATCCTCAGATTGTATCTCAAGAAGATCGAAGACATCGATAACAGAATTGATATCATTAACTGACAAGAAATTTCCATAGCTGACATGCCGGGCGATGTGACGGCTGAAAATCAGGGCAGATAATACCTCCCTTTCAACCCAGCCAGTTTCTTACCCCCTTTAGACTGACTGGGATTCTTTAGAAATGGTAAGTAAAGAAAGGTGGCTTAAAGCATTGACCCGAATTCGGTAAAACTCAAAAGGAAGGAGTGAAAATATGGAATCAGTTACTTATCCAGTAGCACTGGATGAAAACAACAATCTAATTACCATAAATGATGCTGTACATGGCCAAAAATATTTTTGTCCTGAGTGTCATGGTGAAATGATACCACGCTTAGGAGAAATAAATGTACATCATTTTGCTCACAAAAATTTTTCTCGTTCTTGCGCAACCGGAGAAAGTGGTTATCATGCTGTGGCTAAATGGATGCTGGCTTATTATTTTCAAACGCATCCAAAAATTGAATTTAAAGTGAGGTGTGATGTATGTGGAAGACCTTTCAAGATTATTGAAGAGATTGAAAAAGTAGAGGTAGAGAAAGGTGAAAGCAAAGGCTTTAGACCCGATTTGATGATCACATTCAAGTCAGGTGAAAAAATGCCTTGTGAAGTTATTTATCAACATCCTGTTGAACTTGAAAATGTTGGTAAATACTTTGATTATAAGTATATTTTGGTATGGAAATTCAAAGGACAAGTAACAGAAGTTCCTGTATTTACTCCCATTAGTGAAGCAGATTACTATGATGAGATACAGTACTATAACGAAGAACAACATGAGAGTATAGCGGACGCTTATAATTATGGGATTTCTAATATACTCACTCATAAATTATCGAAAAGAGAAGACTTAAACAGTAAAGTTTCTCTTTTTATAACTAACAAAGGAGAGAAACGCCATAATTCTGGATGTCAACATTTGCCATATGCAATGGGATATATATTTCAAACTCAATGTTATTACTGCCATAAAAAAATAAATATAGCAAAATTCACTGAATTTTATCCTTCTAATGAAAAAGTTGAATATCTCACTTATAACGGCAAACACAAACCTATGTATGAATATATTCCTCCCGATGCCATAATGCCTGCTCTCTGGGAGAAGATAAATAAAATTTATCATACAAATTTATATCCTGATCACAGTAAAATGGCTGATAAAACCTATCTTATGAATCATTGCCCTTATTGTGAAGCAAAAATAGGAGATCTTTTTGAAGACGGATTAGATTCCGCTGGGGAAAAGTTTGAAGTAGAAATAAGTGCTAACGAGTATAAGAGTTAAAAGAAAGAAGGAACTCATATCATGACGTACATAGACCTTATAAATCGATTTTGGGAATTAGACTCAGCGAATGCTTTCTCTGCGTATGAAGTACAACTGTACTTCGTTTTGCTGGATTACGCCAACAAAAGCGGATGGAGAGAGCCGTTGAATCTACCAAATAGTCGGTTGATTGCCCGCATGGGATGCAGTGAATTTGCATTTATGAGGGCGAGACAAAGGTTAGACGATCTCAAAGTAATTGAATATCAGAAAGGAACAACAAGAGAAGCGGGCCGATATTATTACTCCGGCGATTACCTTGCCAAAAAAGGTAATAACGAGGTAATCGTGGGGGTAATCCCAAGTCAATCTCAAACTAATAACGAGCCAATCGTGGGGACATATATAAGACAGAATAAAGAACAAAACATATACCTAAATCAAAAAACAGATTTAGGTACGGCCTCCGCAGAGAGCCGAACTGAAACCTTCTCGAAAAAATATCCGGAACAATACCAAAAACTGCATAAAGACCTTCAGGGAGTAATCGATTTCTACGAGCTCAATGTAAAGCCACTTCAACTGGAGGAACTTGCCAAGTTAATCAACTTGAACCAATACTTCACGGCTGGCCAGATCAGGACAGCCATACAAAGATTTTCGGGAAGTGAAACTCTGGGAAGATTCAAAGAGCAGGGACTTGAATACATTCTGGAACCTCTCAACAAGCGAATGTTTGGGAAAAGGAAGGAGGAACAAAATGGAAAATCTAAGCAAAACAATGGCAATGTACGGGCAGATGCCATCAAAGGGCCAAAGTATGAAAACGGGCCAGACCTCACCCGTCTCAAATACTGAAGAAGCCTTTCAACATTGTAAAGCAACCTGTATGGGAATCGACAAATGCCCTTACTCAGGCAACATTCCATACCAGCTGACTTTAGAAGGCTTGAAAAAGATTGGCATCGAGGGAAAATACGCCGGAATGATTTTCACGTATAAATGTCCCCTTTTTGAAGAATATGCGTTGCTACAAAAAAGAAAACAAAGGGTTTCAAGAGTTTTGGGGCCATTGGCAACTCATACTTTTGAAAATTTTGATAGTTCCCGAAACACGAAAGCCTTCCAGATGGCAAAAAAATACATTGAAAGCAAAGCGTGGAAGCAAGGCGGATGGCTTATCCTGTATGGCAGTTACGGCACCGGCAAAACGCATCTGCTTTCGGCCATAATTCATGAAGCGATTATGCTTGGTGCATCGGCAAAATTTGCTAATCTGGCTAATATAACCACGCTTGACTTTGAAAGCGCAAAAAGTGCAATAGCTGATTTAACTTCTTACGATCTTGTCGGCATAGACGATTTCGGAGTGGAAATAGGCCAAAATTGGCTTTCACCGCATATATTTAGGCTTTTTGATGACCTGAACGAAAGTTCTAAAGGAATTGTGATGACTACGAATATGCCTCTGGGTGGCTTGCAGGAATTGCTCGGAAACAGAATAGCAGATAGAATTGCGGAAAGAGCCATTGCAATTGAGCTGACCGGTGAAAGCATGAGGAAAAATTTGAGAAGCAAATTCACTTCATGGTTCAAAGAATAGGAGGCAAATCATGAAAGGATATACCAGACCGATGTTAATTTACATCACTCGTGGTTTTCTTTCTGAAAGTCAGATCAAAAAAATGGTTAATGGCATTGAAACTTTTGGCTATCACGGATCAACAAAAATTTATCTCATACCGGTCGAATGCATCGAAGATGTGAAAGCAGCCATTGTTGCTTTAAACGAAAAGTGGTGGGATGAAGGAAGGTTTGCCCATCTTCAGCCGGCAGAACTGGCAAATGAGCCACATAGTTTGAAAAGGAAGCCTAAAAATGCTGAATATCAAGGAATCAATGAATAAAGATACGCTTCTAAATGCTCAAATGCAAGATGAACAGATCATCATTCACTTTAATACGAATGTGAGATCAAAGATTGTTCAATATGCCGAAAGTCATAACATGAGCGTTGAAGAGGCGATTGAAAAACTCGTTGCCGATTTGCTTAAAAAGCAAGCAACCGAAAGGATGTGAGATTATGCCAATGCTGGTAAATTATTACACAAAAGGCTTAGCACAAATGGATTTAGAAGCGGTGCTTGGAGGCAAACTAACACGTGGCATTGAAGACATCCTTTTTGCGAGATATGACATCAAAGTTTACTATGAGCGCAGAATGATGTACCTGAAAAATACCTTCAAATTGTGAAACTCAATATTTCAAAATTCAGTTCAAAACTGATCTGAAATGAGGAACGTGCTAACGAGTTGCTTGAAAAAAGGCGTTTCAAAATTGTAGGAGATGAATGATTGATGGTATTTGACCTAAATGGTGTCGCAGTAAGTTTAGAAGTCAACAAAGATAAGCTTGCTACGCTTGTGTTTACTGGTGATCTTCATGTATTAACAGGCTTGTTGGTAAAAATAGGAACAGTAGCAATATAAGCATCAGAGGCGAAGATAGCACTGCACTTGTGTACCTTGATATTAAAAGTAATACTCTTGACAATTTGGTATTACTATCAAGAGTAAATCGTGAAAACTTAAATAAAAATTAAACGAGGATGTATCTGCTCAGAATTAAACTAACGGTTTCTAATGTTTTTGCATTTACTAATTTACTAAGTGAGATCTTTGACAATTGAATAAATGTTATTTCCAGAAATGAAGCAAAAGTGTAAGTATAATATTAGAAAAAATGGCTATAATGTACAATATTTCTCGGATCTTATCTGCTTTTTTTCTTTTTTCTAATTCTGTGATCCTGTTTTGCAAACTTCTAGTTTCTTCATTTACCCCATCAAATCTGGAATCAATTTCGCCTTTGAAACTATTCAAAAGATCTTTTTCAAATTTTTGACTCGTGATGTTTGTTTCATGAATAATATCACGTGCAAAGTCAAGAATATCATTTCCTGTTTGCTTTTCGGAAGTTGGCTGAATCTTTTCGTTCATTGGTTCTAACCTTTAGAACTTTGAATATTTTGAATGATCGTTTTAGCCGTTTGTGAAGATCTATTCAAAAAAACAGGTAATTCTTTTTCGATAAAATTGGAATCCAATTTAATATTTTCTGTGTCATAGGTGCTATAACAGTCGATGTCGATGGCCAATCCTTTTTGAATCATATCTTTTCTTGGATTGTTTTCATCCTCTGCGACTTTTTCTCCAGAATAAGCACTGAAAGTGAAGTAAAAATTATCACGTATCTTGAGAGTGTATTTAATTTCTATATGTTCGGTTTCTAAAAAGTCGGGTCCTTCTCTATCTTTTAAAAGTTTTTCCTCCAAATCAGAAGCATAAAACCTTTTCAAAAATTCTAAAGTATCTTGCTTGTTCTTCTCTTGAAAATACACAAAACGATATCCAAGACGTTTTAATTTAGGCTCTTCATAGACTTCTGGAAACTTTGTTAGCATTTTTTTTACAACCGGCTCAAATTCTTCTGAACTGGTTGGTTGAATATTTATAAGTGCTATGTTTTGAGGGCTTAAACTTCCCTGAAAAGTCTTATTGCTGAGGATAAAAGAGGTATTAGGAATATTCGGGATAAAGTTATAAATTCCAATAAATTCCTGAAGTGTTTTGAAAAAAAGGCCTGTTCTATCTATATATAAAAAATTTTCAACTCTTGCTTCGAATATCAATTTCCTTAGTTCTAATTTAGACATATGAACCCCCTTGGAGGTGAATTATGAAACTTAATGAATTTCTTAATCAATATTTTGATGCCTATTTCAAGGAACTCAAAGATAAATTCTCAAATGTAGACGAAAAAGAACTCAAAGATATTTTCCTTTTTGGATTCAAAGAAGGATTTACATTCGACATTGAAATTATAACAGATTTAAATGATGAAATCATAGAGGTCAAGAATAACGAACGTATTCTTCCAAACAAAGTGAAAGAGTTTTTTCACAACACAAAGTCTTTAACACAGTGAAAATAGGAGAAGATAGTCGAATGCCTAACGAAAAGTTGGTTATTTATCTAATGAGAATTGAATTAACTGTTTCAGATTTCGATCTTTTGCGTCGAACAATGAAAGCCAACATATTGGCAAACATGAACTTGCCTACCGCGTGCTTCATGAATACATTGAAAGGCACAATTCAAAGGAAAAAGGAAGTGATAAAGGCAACTAAAGTGATGATCCAGCTCGGATATACCATTTTGGTTATATCATTTTTGGATCTCATACGTCATGGTTAGACTGGCTTACTGGAATTTATGCAGGCATTCTTATTTTGTGTGGCTTTATAAGTGTTATGTGAGCAAATAGTGAACAAAAATATAGTATAATTAAATTGAGTCTTGCAGGGATGTGAAAATATGAAAATGCAAATTACAATAGATGAAAACACAGTTGAAATTGAAGGCACACTTTACGAAATAATAAATGTTTTGAATGCGCTCAAAAAGAAATCTTTTGAACCTCCACAGTATATACCATATCCTGCGCCTTACCCGCAACCAACTCCATATTCCCCGATAACATGGGAATATTCTACCACTTCCGATCATACTGAACCCTTATCGATAGTTATCAATTGACATATTTGTGCATTTCAAACCCAAAGGAGGAAATAACATGAACAGAAAAGAGCTAATTAACGCAGTTGCAGAAGAAACCGGTTATACAAAGAAAGAAGTTGGGTCGGTGCTGGAATGGGTCTTAAATTCTATCACGGAAGCACTAAAAAACAATGAAAAGGTGCAGCTTGTGGGCTTTGGTACATTCGAAGTTGTTTCAAGAGCAGCCCGTCAAGGCAGAAATCCGCAAACTGGCAAAGCCATCAAGATCCCAGCAAGAAGATCTCCAAAGTTTAAGGCAGGAAAGAATTTCAAAAATGAGGTGGCGCATACAAAATGAAGACAAATGAAGAACTTGAGAAGCTAACACAAGAGATCAGAAATTTGAAAATTGAAAACGGGAATTTGGCAACACAAAATGAGATATTGAAAGGCAAAGTAAGGGAAGCCGTTTTCAATTTAGAACAAATGAAAAAAGAAGAGAAATATCAAGCAGAAGAAGAAAAAGGACAAGAAGAAGAACCACCGTTCCAGTTATCCTATCCCATCTGTCTTGATGCCGAGCACAGATCTAAATTGGCATACATTGCAACTCTTTGGAAGGAACCACCCCAAACAACCTTGAATGAGATGCTTGATAAAGCTTATTTAACTACTCAAATAGTTTTAGCAAATCTTGATGTATTTAAGAAAATGAGCGATTAGGGCCATAACCTCTGGCTGAGTTGGCCCATCAGCAGCGACCGTGACACTCCGATCTTGCTTCACGGACATTGCAGTCTGAGGAATCGGCAGAGGGGTTAGAGGTGATTTATGAATGATCTGAAATTTCTGATTCCTTATTTTATTCTTGCACTTATTGTATTTCCGCTATTTTTAATTATCGATTTTGTACTTACTTTAAGCGAGGTGATTCATACATGGCCAAAAAAGCAGCAAATAGCACGAAGAAAAGAGTTACAAGAAAAGCTGAACAAAAGGTTAAAACAGTAAAAATTCCCTCCGATCTGTACAAAAGCCTCAAAAAGATATCTAAAGAACAGCATAAGTCTGTTGATAAATTTCTTCACGAGTTATTACTTCAGGCTGCGGGCAAATCACCCGAAGTGCAAAAAATTGTGCGATATGAAATGCCAAAAGATGAAGGGATACCATACGAAGGCCCTTTACCAGGAGAACCACAAAAGAGAGTGGAATATGAGTGGTCAAAACCAGAAAAACCACCTGAACGAGTAATAATTAAGCCCGCTGAGCAACCGGTTGAACAAACCACTTCATCTCAATCGCAAGCATCAGATTCTTCTCAATCCATTTCGCCTCCGTCTCAATCACACCAACCCTCATATAAAATCAATGGTGTTGTACTGGTGAGAGGCAGCAACGAAAAAAGAGTGTCCGGAGTAGTTCTAAAAATTGTGCCTTCAAATGACGTAGCCAGAACTGTTACGACAAATGACAATGGATACTGGGAAGTAAACGGCCTAACAGCAATTAGCGTAGAAGTGAGAGCAGCAGATCAACTTGGTTTCAGATTTGATCCTTCTGTTCTGACGCTGAGTTCTTTGCATCCACACGGTGAAATCTTGGCAATACCGATAGCATCCACTCAATCAGAAACTCAATCAAATCAATCTGAGACTCCTAAAACAGAAGCACCCAAAACCGAGCCATCTAAATCGGAAACTCAGTCAGGTCAATCGACTACTTCATCATCAAATATAAACAACGAATTAAGCCAGAACAGTATTCCACTTGGGGTATTGAAGCGTATTCTCCAGCAATTGAACGTGTTTTCAAACAACATAAACCAGTGGTTACGAATTAGATTTGGAGAACAGATCATGATAGCGTCTATCATTCAAGCCAACATTTATACATCCGAATACGTTAAAATAGTCGACGGAGGCACTAACACTGGCTTTCAAGTTATTACATCCGTTCCAGTTCTGCTTAATGCCATCAACCAAAATTCGAATGCGGTAATTGCTCATTTTGTGAGGAAAGATGTTGATTTTTTTGTTGAATTTTTTGATGCGGAATATCACAAAATCACCGAGGCCGATATAAATGTAGATATAATAGGCATGCCCAAACTTCTGTATAATGCAACTGAAAATCTTACGACGATTGGAACAATGAAGGCAGACGACTATAACAGACTTATCTATTCAACTTCTTACGCAGCAGATAGCAGTCACGGAGGTATTGATGATGGAATAGATTTTGAAATTTCAGAATCAAAAATGATTGCCACAGCAACAAATAAGGAAATACTCGCTTCTAACAGTTGTGCTTTCAATGCCTCAGATGACAAAAATTATGGTTTTGAATTGCCACTCGCCTCCGCAAAAGGATGGAGGGAAATTTTGTCATCTTATGACCATGCAGACCTGACGGTGAAGGCCCGAGAATTTGTCGAGTTTACCCTCGAAAACAAAGCTTATACACATGCATCAATCATAGAAATGACACTGCCGGATAATCTGTTTTTTATATCCGAAACTTTCGTTGAATCTTTTTACAACTGGCACAAAATAATTCCCGACGAACAGACTATTGCCACGGGTCCAATTTTATTTTCAGTTAAGGCTGATGATTTGTATACTTATGTGAATAAAATTGCACTGGATATTCAACCTGATTCTGAAAACAGAAAGGCCATTGATATATACATCGGTGCAATGCCCACCGCAGGCTTAACCGTAAAACCAGCAGGCAACCGAGAAAATATTTTCCCCTTGCAATTCACTGCTATTTCTATGAATGTATATGCTTTCACGAAGATGTTTAAAATACGGGTAAAGGCTCCATATCTGCTTGAGCCTCTCGAAACCTTTGGAACAAAAGAAGTATGGATAAATTTTTCTGGAGAACATAGTGCAATTACCATTTTGAGTAAAGATTATTTTGAAGATGGCGATAAACAAATAGCTGTTTTTATGCCTCTTAAAACCAATCCGGAAGATTGGACTGATGATCTCAAAAACACCGAAGAAAATACCGAAGAATATGAAGAATATGAATATGAAGATGAAGAAGATACCGAAAATTGAAAGGAGTAAATAAAATGGCAAAAGAAAAAAAAGAAGAGAAAAAGGAAACCAAAAGCAGTAAAGGCAAAAAGATTCCCGCAAAATCACCGGAAGAACGCTTGAACAAAAGCGTAACCGCATCGGTAACCGAAAAATTCAAAGGGGAGGTGAAAAAAGAAGCAGAAAAAGAAGACGAATCCATATCGGCATTTGCAAGAAAATCCCTTACGGATGAGATTTATCATGATCTTCACCCTGAAGCAAGTGTCAAAGATCTGGTGGAGACTGGTCATGAAGAGCGATCTGAGATTCGCAAAAAACCTCTGGTAAGGCAGGATAAAGTCATTGTCGGTGAAAACGAAGTATCTGTGGTTCAAATGAATAAATATCTCAAATTGCTGAAGGACATAGTTCCAACACGCCCCATAAACCCCATTTTGGGAGGCATCAAAATCAAATTTGAAAAGGATAAGGCAGAACTCCTCGCAACCAGCATAGACGATTCGATGCAGATTGTCAATCCGAAATGGCATGGAGATATCGCATTTGTCGCAGATTATACAGCCATTCTAAAATTATTTGCTTCCACCAAAGCCGAAACGGCAACTTTTATAAAACAAGGTGAAAATCAAATGGCCATTAGATTCAGCAATGGTCAATCCAGCACTATATTTATTCAAAGCACTGAAGAGTTTCCAGAAGTACGTTTATTGGACAACTCGAAAGAGGAGGAAATTTCCCACGTAACAGAAATCAAATCAGATGATCTTAGCACGCTTTTAAGAAGCGTTGAATATGCCCAGCAAAAAGATCCGAATATGAAAAATCTGCATGGCGTTGAGTTCGAACTTGTAGATGGGAAGTTGATACTCATTACCGTCGATGGATTCAGAATGGGATATCTGGAATATGAGGTCAAGCACGAAAAGTCATACAACTTTTTGCTGACTATGGAGGCCATTCATGCACTCATCGATAGTCTTAACATAAGCAAAGATATCACAGTGGAAATCTTTGCATTCCTCAAACATGTGGGATTTAAAATTGGAGAGATAACTTTAATTTCAAAAATAGTCGAAGCAGAATTTCCGAATTACAAGCGGGTGATACCAGACGAGGACACCATCAAAGCAGTTATTGAGGCGAATGCAAAAGAATTGTACGATGCAATAAGATCACTTGCAACCTTTTATAAAAACAATGATACTGTGAAACTTGCCCTTCCAAAAGCGGGCACAGAAATGACTGTAAGTGCCACATCGGCAGATATAGGCTCATCAGAAGCCAAAGTACCAATCGAAATTAAATCAAATGCGTTTGACGGAGATATGAAATTTGGCTTTAATCCAGCGTTTTTGATGCAACCGCTCAAATTATGGTCTTCATATGGCTATGAAACGCATCCTGAAAACAAAGTTACGTTGAAATTTGTTGACGATAAAAAGCCTCTCACGATGATGCCGGCTGGCAGTACGAAAACCTTTGCAATTGTTATGCCGATAAGACTATAAGGAGCACACAGAAAATGGGTTTAAAAACAATCGGAGAACTTGGAAAGATTGCAGATCATATCACGCAAATACTGACAAAGCGTGAATATCAACTCGACAAAGATGAAAAGAAACGCCTTACCATTATTCGGGATCAACTGAACTTATTTATTTCGGATTATATGTTTAAAGATGAAAAATAAGATTATCGATTATCCAAGGAGATGAATGAAATGAGTTTAGAACAATTAACCAATTACGGTTCATCTACATCTACACCCGATTTGACGCAACAACTCAAGCAATCAAACAAGTATATCGGATCATTATCTTCCAGTATGTCTCAGATCAATTCTCAAGCACAGGGCTGGCTGGCACAAAACGGCCAATTGACAGCGGCTCAAACTAACCTTACAAACATCAACATACTTCAAACGTCATTATCAAACCTGGCCGGTTTGACCGCTTCGATTAAAAGTTTTGTGAATAATTGGAGCAATTATAAAAGCATTTTTAAGCAGGATTTGAACAATCTTACTACGTTTCTATCTGGCAATTGGGTAACATACTCAAATAATCTGAGTACTTCTCTCTCTACCGTCGGTTCTTTGCTAACAAAAATTTCGACTGCAAATTCAAACATTCAAACTTTATTGAATAACAACAACAAACAACTTGCAAATATGATCTCCACACAGGTTTCGTCTAACGGCCAATCGACAGTCAACTTGCTTACCGCAATACAATCAGATCAAGCCACAATAAATACAGATGTAGCAGCATGGACTCAAAACGAGTCATATGTGTTAGCCATTATGGGGAGTACATCGCAAATACCAACTGCTATTTCTTCACTTTACAACGCCACAAATGCAAATAGCATAACGAGTTCTTTGCAAAGCATGGTGAATGCCCTCACGGCTACTACTTTGGTTGACAGCACGGGACACCTATTGAATGCGTCAAGCGTGAATTTGACTAATCTGATACCTCTTGATATTCAATTCAGTGCGTGGCAACAGTATTTTTCAACTAATTTCTCAAATTTGGTAAGTCAAATCTCGACGGATATGACGAATGTAAAGGCTGGGAATGGTAACATATCCGTTTTATCCGCTGATTTTACCGCTTTGACAACATATGTCAGTATGTTATACACACTTAGCCAGTACTGGTCTTTTGCACTTCAAATCGTTAATGCCGTGATGTCAAATATGACAACCGAAATTAACACTCTTGCGAAAGACACCAACGCTTTTTACAATATCCTGAAAGCAGCGGTCAGTTACATCAATAGTTATCTTCACTCGCATTATTCGGTTCAAGCCACACAAAATATGGCAGACCTTCAACAGATTCAAAGCAACATTCAAAGTTACAGTGCAGAATTAAGTGCTTTGTCAACGGCAAATGGTTCAAGTTTACCCTCCGATTTTAATCTTTTCAGGATGTTGATTATCGGAGGAATTCTCGTTGGCACAGCATTCATTGCATGGGTATGGACAAAAAAGAAAGGAGGAAAGAAAAATGGCTGAAATCATCAATCCGTTTGTATCGGATGAATTCTTGTATCTTGGCTTTCCTGCTCTAATTCCATCGGCGGTAGCGGGATGGTTTATGAGCGTTCAGGAATCTGACAGGGCCTCAATCGTTGGATTTGCACCAATTTTTGTAGATAAAGCGGTAGTTCAAAAATACTTTCAATCTCCCCTCCAGCTTAAAATTCAACGGGCTCCGCAATCAATTGACAATCAGATCAAACAAATGGATCGGCAGAACAAGGTGCTAAAAGGAGAGGATCCCGATGGCAACAACCCAGCAGGTTAATTTTCAAGGTGGCAGTTTTAACATTGCAGGCCTTCAAACGGTATCTGCCACACAGCAAATCACAACTCCTGTCATGTTTGAGTTTCAGGTAACAGGACTTGCAAAAGCATACAATTACGGTCAAGCGGTGTTTCTGGGAAACCGCCAGCAGGCTCTTGCACTCATAAAAACCGCCAATGCGGATCGCACATCTACGATATCAATGGTTGCAAAATATCTTCAATTGCCGGCATCCCAGCAATTATCTAACTTTGCAAACCATTCATATCCGCAGTCCTTTTATGCCAATAATGATATGACGTCTGCTTTAGATGCACTTTCGGACAATGAAGCACTTCAGAATATCTTTGATAGTGATACTCTTCAAAATATACAGGATAAATTTACGTCATCTCTTTCTTCAAAAGGATGGCAAGTTCAGTATTTTCAGATTGACCAAATCATCATAATCAATGGGCCTGGCGGTGATATTCCAAGTAGTTATCAATTTGTTGACGGTGCTTCATGGCTTGTTATGGCAGTCCCTTTCGATAATGCAATTCCTCTCCAATTTGAAGCGAGTGCCACTTCTGGCAGTCGGTATGGAGGGCCTGTTCTGGATGCAATAATAATTGCTATGGTGATTGCGGGTACAATTGCAGCCATCCTTGCATTTCAAAGCCTTACCGTTACGATAAAGAATGCTACCGTAGCCGTTGCAAATTCACTTGGAAAGAATGCTCCAGCGGTGGTAACCAGTGTTGCGGCAACAGGTGCGATAGTGGTTGGAGTGATACTTGCCATTATGCTCGTAATCGGGAAATTTAAAAGTCCTAAATCCTCTTCTACAAAAGGAGGGACATGATGGAAAAGTTTGATTTGTCCGTTTATGATGTTGCAGAGATGCTGAAATTGTCTCCCCGAACAATAAGAAATTACATTACTAACGGGGAATTGTACGCAATTAAGATCGGAAAGCAATATAGGATATCACCTTCTTCGCTTTCGAAATTTAAGCGTGAACATTTGAGCACAATCAAAGAAGGAGGAGCATATGAATAAAATTTCATGGTCAAAATATCTGCCGCTCATAACAAAAAATTTTAATCACAAATACGATGAGGAAACAGACATTCTGTATTTGCATTTCGACAATCCAAATCCGATAAGCAATACCATCACCTATATCGGAGATCATGTCATAGTCCAGTTAGACAAAAAAGAAATGCCAGTAAACATAACAATCTATCAGCTACATGAGACAATCAAAGACCCTCAGGCGCAGGAACTTCTCAAAAAAGTGCCTCCTTTCGTGATAAAAACGGCAGAAAGGATCTTAGGCATCAAACTATGAATGTCAGCGATGTTGTGAGAAGTTTCAAAGACTCTCATATAATTGCCAGATCGACCGTTTATGCCCACATGAAAAAAGGCATTCACTCTATCGATGATGATATCTTTCAAAAAATAAAGCAAAGGTGGTATAACGGTCGATGGCATTATGCACAAATGCTAACAGTTCAAGATGTTGCGTTGGCTCTTCATTTAAGTCGAAATACAGTATATCGACTTTTGCACTTTAAGAAAATTCGAAGTGTAAAGATTAACAATCAGTACTTTATTTCAAAACGACATTTAGTTGATTTTGAGAAAAAAGTGAAAGTACGTGAAAGGAGGTCGTTATGACATTAGAAGAATTAAAAAATCAGATGGTGGAAATCCCCAAATCCCATGCAAAATTTAAGTTAAAATATACTATGTTTAATATGTTGTTGGAGGAGCCTGAAGACAAAAGCGAGTATCCATCCGAGACACTTCGATTGCATACTAACTTTGGAAACCTTCTCGAAAACATTCCAGAGCAAAAATATGAGGCCATTGTTGACAAATTAAATGATCCAGAATTGTACAATCACAATGGGAGTTTTCGTTTTTTGCCTTTTATCACGTTTTTGTTTTCACTCTCTACTATGCCACCTGAAAATCAAGATGCTTTTTCAAATGAGAACATTGTAGTAGGAATGAAAGCCTACCGACACTTTCGCGAATCGTTAGAAAAGGGCGCCGATTCTAAGACTCCGAAGACTCCAGAAGAAAAAAATCAAAATTCGTCATCTAAAGTATCGGAAAACGGCGTCATTCTTAAGACTTCGAAGACTCCAGAGGCTCAAAATCAAAATATGTCATCTGAAACGCCGGAAAGCCCTGTCAACTCTAAGACTCTGAAGACTCCAGGAGAAAAAGAAAAAGTATCATCTAAAACGTCGGAGAACAGCACCGATTCTAAGACTCCGAAGACTCCAGAAGATGAATTGGAAATTAACAAAGAATTATCCCCACAAGAAATCGAAATAGCTAACAAATTACGCAGCGCTGGCACCAAAGTACTCGGACAAATGATAAATAACATGATGGAAACCCCTCTGGATCCTGCCGTCGAGAAGGCTATTAAGAAAGCTGAAGAGGAAGAATTACCTGTTACTAACATCAAAGATGAAGAGGCAAAAGAAGAGGCAGAACCAGCGTCGAAAGAAAAGAAAAAGGATACAGGCAAAACAATAGGCTGGGTAGTATTGGGTGGCCTTGCTTTAATTGGAGCAATAGCATTTGTTAAGCGCCCTCGTCAGCAAAATCAAATCACCAATCAAGCAGTCGAAAATACAGAAAATGCGGTTAATAAGACTACCTCATCTCAAGACGTTTCTCAACCAGCGGAACCTCCTACGCCAGCACCCAAGCCAAAGTTGCGTCCAGAGGAAATACTTGCCCAGTATAATGATGTTGACAGTTTTTCTGGTGCACTAATGGATATGCTCAATGACAAAGAAGTCCCAGCACCAAAATCCGAGTCTAAGGATAAATACGCTAACATTCCGACGGCAAAAGATGTGTTTGGACCAGCATCCTATTAGCAAAGGAGAATAATATGAGAAAAAATTATGTTGCTTCATCCGAAGATGAAGAAGAACGACTTAAAAAAGTCAAAGATGTTTTAAAAGATGTGGATGATACAGATTCTGATATTCCTGATGGCGAAGGAGAAATAGAAGAAGAAACCGAGACACCTAAAAAAACTTCCAAAGTTAAGACAGCAGAAACTTCGGAAACGTCAGTCCAGCCTAACGTTCCTACTGTCACTTCATCAGATAATAAAGGAACTGCTTCTACTTTGCTTCTTCACATAATTGGGAGAGCCCTTGCAACAGCTCGAAAAGTACCTGAGTGGTATAAAGACGAATTTGTAGAGCAATATGTTGAGATTGGGTCTGCGAGTATGGAAACACTTGGATTGAACATAGGAGACAGTTTGAAGTTTACTCAAGATTTACCAACGTGGCAAAAATATCTTTTGTTTGGTATTGGGAGTGCTGCTGCGGCTTTCTTTGTGATTCCGATTCCATCATCTCCAACTGATCAATCTCAACCCTCTAATGTTCAACGGCCATCTTACTCTGCGCCAAAGCAAGCACCTGTACAACATCCTACAAGATATCAACAGAGATATATAATTACTCCTGATACAGCAGTGATTCAAGGAATGGATGGAGTGGTACAGACAAAAATACCACAAAGTGCCATCATTCCTAACGTCCCGAACGTTCCACAGCCTCAAAATCAGAATGTACCATCTCAAATGTCGGAAAGTGCCGTCATTCCTAAGACTCTGAAGACTCCGGAGGATAAAGAGAAAGCACAATTAAATTCATGGGGAAATGGCGTCAATTCTAAGACTCTGAAGATTCCAGAGGGGTGATCAGGAATGAATATAGCCATTGCCGGCAAAACAGGATCTGGTAAATCCACTCTGATAAATACGGTGTTGAAATTTTTACAAAAACATTATAAAGAAGATAGAAAACAGGTAATTATATTTGATACTTCAACTTCATATGCTGAAATGGACGCTGAAAAGGGCAACATAGATCTATATGATACCGATGTGGTAGTGAGCACTCTGTATAAGCGTTTTGATGTAAATGTTATGATCGAAAAAGCAAGTTTGAAAGAACATGATATACTCGTCAATCTTGCATTTCTCGATGAGAAACAGCAGCGTGAATTGCTCGATATATTTTCATTCGAAATCTTGCGCAAGCATGTAGATATTATTGTTATCATCGATGAAGGCTCAAAACTGTTTCCACGTTTTCATTTCTCTCACGGTGTTGGGCAATTACTCCGTGAAGGACGCAAAAGAAGGCTTGATGTGATAATCGCTTATCAAAGTCTTACAGATGTGGATCTCGCAGCCATCAAGCAAGCTCATTATGCACTGATTTTCAATATGGTAACGGCAGAAGACAAAGCAAAAATGTCAAAACTGTTAGAGCTAGACGCATATCGCACAAGTTTTGATGTCCTTGAAGAACATGAATGCTTCATAAAAAATCTTCAAACAGGCAAACTTGGCATAATAAATCCCAACACAGAACCAGTTTTGGAATAGATTCTTTCACTCTCCCTTCAAATGTAGCCTCCGTTGCCGGAGGCCTTTTTAATTGAAGAAGAAACAGCGTCAATCCTAAGACTCCTAAGACTCCACAGGATAAAAAACAGTCTCTTAAAATTTGAATGAAATGTCTGTGAAATCTAACGTTCTTAACTGTCCAGGAGTTAAATTCAAAATTGTAAAACAGACAAAATAAAATCTATCCTCAAATCTTTAAAACGCATGTAAAAAGTTAAAAGTGCTACAAAGTGCTGCCATTCCTAAGACTCTGAAGACTCCACAGGATAAAAAAACAATCTCTTAAAATTTGAATGAAATGTCTGTGAAATTTAACGTTCTTAACTGTCCAGAAGTTAAATTCAAAATTGTAAAACAGACAAAATACAGCCTATCCTCAAAAGTGAAAAATATCCAGACTGCATCTGAATTTTATTGAGTTTTTTAAAATTTTTAAAATGCACTCAAACTTCGATGAAATAAGCATTTTATTTGTTTTTTTATGTACGTTTATGTGCGTTTGTGTGCGTTTATAGGAAAATTTTCCATCTTTTTAACCAATAGGAACGTTTGTGTACGTTTGTGTGCGTTTATGTGCGTTTGTGACTATTGACTCCTTTTTTTGGATTCTTCATAATAAAAATCAAATTATGAATTAAGGAGGTCTTTAAATTATGGCAAAAGGGACGTTACCAAGTATAAGTGAACTTATGGAAATGGGCATACTTGCAGCCGGTGGTGCTCTTGCCGGCGCAGGCGCATATTATCTTAATACCTATGCAGCCACTCCCAATTCGGCAGGAAATCCAAACATCTCATTCTTGGCAAATTATCCTTATGTTTCGGGTTTTGGAATTGCGGCTCTCGGCTTTGTGCTCGCACAGTTTTTAGGGAAAAACGAAATGGTGGAAGAACTCGGTTTTGGAATGCTTGCTGGCGGTGTTGCAGCCGGCATAGTAGATCTCATGATGACTTACAAAGTGAAAGCCTAAGGCGGTGAGTAAAATGGATCGTTCATTAACATTACTTAAATCTCTTTCGAACATAGTTGTTGATCCAAAATCATTGCAACCTTTGTCATCTACTGGGCAACCTACGGCATCTTATACTCTTTTGCAAGGATATCCTATCGGTATAATAGGATTTCAAGTGCCTGAAGGTGTCAATTGGATAATCGGCACTGATCCAATAGTAAGAATGGTGCTTTGGCAGGATGCTGCTGGAACCACTCCAATAGCGTCTGGCGATACGATTAACTTCTATTCAAAAGCTCCATCAGATCCTCCGACGTCTCTTGGCACGCTTATAACTTCTGTCCCATACGATATGTGGTCAACTCTTAGCAAACAGCAACAAATGGTAGGACAGTATGCTAACAATCTTAAGATACCGGTCAATCAAACATTCAGATTGGCACAAAATGAAGTTCTGATTATTGCCGTTGCTTCGTTGCTCTCGTCTGAAACAGTTAACTGGACATCTTCTTACATATCTATCCCTGTTACGCAGGTTAACAGTTAAAAAGGGGGGATGAAAATGGCATCCTCTACCGTTTTAACATTATCTCAATTCACGGTTGCAACTCCAACAGCCGGTGTCAACTCTCAGGCTCTCACTTACAAATCGGCATTGAACTCTTTTGTGAGTTTCAGAACAGACAAGATGATGAAAATGCGGGTTACCGCAAGCCAGACGTTCACATATACCGCAGCTCAAACTTCTGACGATGTAACCGTAACGGTTTCGGCACCCGTTGCCGTTGTATCAAATGTTTATAATGCACCCAATTACGGCCTTTCGGCAATCGGATGGTGGACAGGCAGTTCGGGCACTCCAAAACTTGTTCAGGCAACGAATGTGAGCGGATCTGCAATTACCTTTGCTGTTGACGATACGACTTCGACGTCTGCGACATTGCTTGTCTATTATTTAATAGGTGCAGGAAACTTTTCGTGGGTTGTAAATATTCCTCTTGCGACTGGAACTGCGCAGGCTACATTGCATACCGGATCGCTTGAAGATGTAAATGACATGGATCAGATTTCTGCCGACGGGGCGTTGTATTTCCCGCAAAGATTGATTTTGCCAGAAAACTACTCGCTGAATTTGTATGTTCTCGCACCTGTTGCTGTTACTATGGCACAGAACTCGGCAACCACTACGCCGAATACGCTTGCAACTTTGTCAATTCCGACCGAGCAGGGAACTATGTCCGAATTGCTTGCTAAAATGCCAAACGTCAAACAAAACATGAATGCACTTCTGCTTGGATTGAAGGGGTGAGGGCAATGGCAGGAGGATTATGCCCGGGCAACATACTGACACAAGACGGCACAACTGTCAGTGGCAGCGATCTGTGTTTAAATCCTACGCAGATAAGTAAACTCCAGAGTTCATACAAATCAGCCGTGAATAGTGGCCAGTCATCTTCGCAGGCATTTCAAACAGCAGCCAGTCAGGTCTATACTTCAAGCGGAAATACCCTTGCGGATGCTTTGCAATTGTTTCAGACTGCGATCAATCTTCACGGAGGGCCTGCAAATGCAAACCTTTCAACATCATCTATTGCAAATGCGTACGTTCAATCTGCCATAAGCCCCCAAACGCTTTCAAACATTTTGGCAGGCACGTCTTCAACAACTTCACGCTATGGCTCTTCCACATCTTCTGGCAACCCCCAGTTGAATTTATCTTCGCCGAGTGTGCTAATACCACTGGCGATTGTTGGGTTTCCGATCCTCTTAATGTTATTTTTCTCGACTGCTAATTTGCCTCAAAAGAAGATTTATTATACCAACCCCAATCAGGTAAAAATATAAATACCCGCCGGTACATTCTGCCGGCGGTTTTAAAAGTTAGATAAAGGAGATGATCTCATGTCTTCATCCACTCAAACTCTTCAAGACGGCCCAATCAAATATGAAATAGTAACATCCAATACTGATACCCTTTACATCGGCGTCGATTCAAACTTTACCACCTTAAGCGTTATTTCTAATTCAAGCGCTGCCTTTTTCGGCATCTCAGCCTATGCTTGGGCAAGCGGAAGTGTTCCTCTTCAAATAGATGGAAATGCACATTCTTTTGTACTGAATTCAACTGCCAACTCGAATTTCACTTCAAATGACATCGAAGGAATCAGTTTTAACGATGGCACGCTCTGGTATTCCGCATTTACAAACAGTGGTACAAAATACATCGCAATATGGCTGGATCCTCCGACTGGCGGAACAGTTCAACTCTCAGGTAATGGCATCTACGCTCTGTCTCAGATTGTGTACGATGTAAGTACGCTTGCCAATTCTGTCCAAAACGCATTACCTCAACTTGCCAGTATAGCAGGCTCAATCATATCCGGTGCAACGGCAGGCTCAAAAGGCGGTGTTGTGGGCGCTATCATCGGTGGTGCAATAGGTGGCATAAGCAATCTCATAACACAGGGTATAACCTCTCAAACAGTCGGAGGAATTGCTCCATCAACTGCGAGTCAGGTACAACAAATTGCAATGAAAGGTTATAACTCCTACGTGGCAGCCATTAACGCTGCGAAATCAAGCACAAGTTCAACATATGCTTCATCGTCTTCGAATAACAATGACAACATGGGTAATACTGCTTCCGAAATGACGCTGGCTCTTGTACTTGCACTGGGAGTAATTGCGGTTATAGGTATTGCAATGGTCAGGAAAACATAATCGAGGTGATTATGATATGGCAACTTTAAGTCTTGTAAGCAAAACAGACACCTCAGTAGTGTTGCAAGTAACAGGAATACCATCCGGCGTCTCAAGCGTTCAATTTAAACAAGGCGGCTTTGATATTTTAGGCTTCCAAATTGGCGGCCAAACGGTAACCGGATCGGTTTCAAATGGCGTTGCAACTGCTACAATGAGCGGATTCACAACAGCAGGAAATTATACTTTTAGTGCATCATATGCATATACGTCAACTATCCAAGAACATCACCCAGTCTATGCCGGAGGCCATATGTCATTTGTTACAGAGCCGGTAAATGAAAATCTGACCGCTGCAACAAACACGATTACCGTTTATCTGAATGGAACTCCTGCAACACCCACCACCACTACTACAACCACCGTGAATTACACAACCCCAGTGCTTTCATTTGTCTCAAACACGGATACATCTATTACGTTGAAAGCAACCAACATTCCATCTTCAATTTCAACGGTTACTTTTCGTGCAAATAACGGTATAAGTACTTCTGCGAGTGTTTCAAGCGGAAGCGCAACTGCTACATTATCTGGATTTACAACATCAGGAAACTATTCTTTCACGGCAAGTTATTCTTATCAAGGCACGACGGAAGAAACTCAGCCTGTATACACCGGCGGTTCACATCCTTCAGGATATCACCAAGTAGCGGTAACAACCACTCTTACTAAAACATCTAATACAATCACTGTATATCTGAATGGATCTCCAACTGCTTATACTCCTCCAACTGTGAATGGGACTGGCACATTAGCATTGGCAAGCCAAACCGATACATCGGTAACTGTAACTCTTTCAAATATACCTTCCTATGTAAATTCTCCGATAACATTCACCGCAAGCAATGGCGTAACTGCGACGGGATACAGTTATGGGACTTCATCCGCAAGTGCTACGCTTTCACCGTTTAATTCTGCGGGAACATATAAAATTTGGGCTTCATACAGTATGCCACGAGATATATCCGTTGATGGCCGGCACATGGTAGCGGGTGAATCAACATATAATTCAAACTCGATAAGCGTTACTATGACCGGAGATGTAATCTCAAAAGTAATTCAAGATTTAACAAATCCGCAGATAACGGTCTCAGGGCAGGTTACAAATACCGCAGGGGTAGGAATACCTAATGCAACGGTTGTTCTCAGCCCTATGTCAGGGAGCGGAAACTCTCAAACTACCACAACCGATCAGTATGGGAATTATAGCTTTACTACGACTTTAACAAGCGTTAATTTAACGGTCAACGCATCCGGCTATAAAAAATATAGCATAGGTGAAGGAGTAACCCTTACTTTATCTGGGCAACCGACGACTACTCATATAACTCACAATATAGTGCTTCAACCTTTATCTGAACCGGTGTACATTCAACCTGTTAATCCTGAACCATATCCTTACTATCCTCCAGTCCCTGAACAACCTATTGGTGCTGGAAGTATAACTGTTCTCGGTAAAGTAACCGATAGTTCTACTGGACTTCCAATTGCAGGTGTATCAGTTTCAACATCAAATAATCAGCACACCACAACTGCTTCAGATGGAACATATGCGATTTTAGAATCATATACATCTTCAAAGCCAAGTACTGTTTCGTTCTCGGCAAATGGTTACAACGCAACAGCCGTATCAACCGCAGGGATACCAAATACAGGTGCAGGAGAATTTGTTAATTACGTTGTGAATGCCAGTTTAACTCCAGTAACTCAGACTCAAACTCAGACACAGAATCAAAACAATTCGAATCAGCAGAATACATCACAAACACAAACTCAAAATAATTCGAATAACGCGTCCACAACCACTTCCCAAACTTCAACGAATTACGGAATGTCTTCAACGGGAGCGAGTGGCGGCGGAACTTCTTCAAACCTTTATTCGACGACATCTACACAACCATCCCCATCTCCAACCTCATCGGATAAAACAATGTGGATTATTGGTGGCATTGCCGTTACTGGACTTTTGGCTTTACTGGCCTTTAGAAAGAAGAGATGAATATGTCAACAGCATCTACCGCATTATCTTCAATCGAAAGTTTATTCGACAGTGCAAGCAAAAACACGCTTACACTTACAACAACATATTCTTACACTGATTCGAATGGTACAAGCCACGTTGTAAACTTTTCTCCAACTTTGACAATTACAAATGATTATCCCGCCGTTACCGTCAATACAGTTTCTTCGGTACAGGTGTGGGACGGAGTGCAACCAATGACCATGTTTCAAGCAGGTGAAAGTTCTCTTGAGCAACTTACCATTCCATTGTCGGGATCTGGAATATCTCAAGTTCAGGATGCCCTTATTATTCATACTACTTTATTATATGAAGATTTAAACGCTTCTTTGGTAGAAATTAGGGCTGATTTTTCACAAACCGCTCTTGCAGTAAATAAGATTACTCTCATTAGCCCAGTCTCACAGACTTTGTACTTGGCAACAGGTTCACTGAATTCAACCTCCAGCACTTCTGCCTCACTCAATGCTATTAGTGCACCCAGTGCACCTTCAAATACATCTAATTCTTCTTCCACTACCGTTCAAGGCCAATCTTCAACGTCAACATACGGAATGGCAGCAACCGGAGCATCAACAGGTGGAGGAGTATCAAACTCGGAACAGACTTCTCTGTCTTTAGTGTCTACTCCACTATCTTCATTGACTTCTTCATCAAGCACATCAAGTTCGAATGCAACAAACAGTTCTTATCCAAACTCCACTTCATCGGCCACTTCAAAAAGTTCAGGCTCTCTAACTATTTGGATCGTAGGCGGTCTTGCAGTGGCAGGAATTTTAGCGTTAATGGCATTTCATAATAAAAAATGAGGTGATATAAATGGCAAATTCTAACATTTCTCCGTCACAGGCACAGGCATTTGTAAGTTTGTTCAACAGTTCCCCTACCCAGCAAAAATATTCAATCACGATTCAGGACAGCGGCGGAAATAGGGCAACAACAACATTCACGTTTTCATTGCAAAAGCCGAATATATTCTCGGAAACACTTAGTGCTCTCAATCCGTTTAACTGGGCTTCGACTACGGGAGAAGTTTGGACGGGAATAACAACTGGCAATGCAGATGTGGCTTTGCTTACTTCCAGCCCATTGCTTATATCCAACACCCAAAATATCGTGCTTGACAATCATAATCCATTCGGCACAGAATCGCTTGACATAGCAACCCCGGCAAATCTCTTTGATTTTCTCTACCATCAGATCAACAACGCAGTTACGGTTACGGCCAAGATATTCTACTGCTCGCCATCCGCTGCTTTGGTAGGAATTAACGTAAGCGCAGACGCAGGAGTAATAGCCAGTGCAGGATATTCCATCGTTTCGGCATCAGGCCTGAGCATGACAATGTTGCCTTCTATACTTGGCAATGGCAGCGATGCTTTTTTACAGGTAGGCACGCTTGATTCTCAGATCCTTTCCATCGCACAATCCACACAATCGGCAAATAATCCCAGCCAGGTGTACGGAGTGGCCAATGGAAATAATTCTAACAATTCTAACAACACGCCAACGGTGGTTGTAACGCCCACTGTTTCTTCAAATTCATCAAATTCTTCGGGCTCTTCCAGTACATCTCCAGTAACTTATGCAACACCTTCAACATCCACAAGTTATGGAATGGCTTCGACCGGAGCAAATACAGGCGGAGGGGCTACAACTCAATCTGCACAACAATACACAACGCCTACTCCGTCATCGGGCAGTAAAATGACTGAATACCTTTTAATTGGTGGCGTTGCATTGGTAGGTATAGCAGTCGTGTTGTTCTTGACGCATAAAAAACATTGATGTCATTTTTTGAATATGTTTATAAAAGATTTTTCAAAAAAGGAGGTTTTAACATGGCAGATGTAAAAAGTGTAACCACTCCCACATCCTTACAGCCAAATATAGTGGCAGATGTGCTCAATTTGTGGCCTGTGAAGATTCTCACGTCATTTCTTCCGGGGGGTGGAGTCATAGCAGATGTCCTCACCCAGATCACGCAATACGTTGAATCCGTTGAAAAAGCAGTGGCAATCAAAGGGGCAGGTAAAGCAAAAAAGTCTATCGTTGAAAACGCGACTGTAAAGTATATTCTCCGACAATATCCAGAAGTAGCACCGTTTGAGTTCATAGTTTCATGGGCCGTCGATGAGATTGTTGATTCCGTGGTGCACATGAAGAATAAACTCGGCTGGAACTGGATACCAATTCAAAATTGATAGGAGATGATGATAATGGCAAAAGAAAAGAAAGCACGTACAATCGCTAAAGCCAAAAAAGTGGCCGCAAAGCGTATGAAAAAGATGACTTCAGAAGCAAAAAAGATAATGAAAAAAGAAGGCACTTCATGGAAAACTGCTTTGAAAAAAGCAGGTGCAGACTACAAGCGTGATCACAAAACTGATTCTAAAAATGGCAAAAAAGCGAGAAAAGCAAAAAAAGCAAGAAAAAGAAGATAAGGAGGTTTTAGTATGTTCGATTTCTTCACGTTTCTAATTGCAGTAGTTTTGTTATTCGTATGGGTGTTTGAAAGCAAAGCAACAACGAATTTCAGATATCCAGCACTTTTCGGGGCATTTCTCGCAATTGAATTCATAGCAGTTCCATATGCTGTCATGGCTGGCGTGTATCTCATGTCTTTTGAGTATTCTTCATTAACGCCTTATGTTGGTTCTTACCAAATAGGGCTTGACATATCCGTGCTGGTTCTTGGCGTAGCATTTGTGGCCAAAGTTGCAAATAAGTATTTTCTTTCGAAGGGCGACTCATCTGACAAAAAGGAATGAAGTCGAAAGGGGGCTAATCCCCCCTCTATTCATGGTGGCGCATGAATACCGATGAGATAGCCAATTTCAAAGAGGTGATATAATGTCGACTCCTATTAAATTGATACAACTTCAATTGCAATCTGGTCCAATGGCTTATCCTCCTATCGTTGAAAAAGGATACGGGATTGCTCTTTTGCAGTGCTATGACGACAGTACCACGATACAGTTCGATTCTTTAAGCGCTCCGCCGATTCCAATCGTTGAATTGAACAGCATCATCATGGAGGAACCATTTAGCACGCTCTATATCACGAATTACGGTCAATTAAACGGCACGGCAGACGCGACTTTAAGCTTTTTAATCATAAAAGATCCCAAATTACAGCTGAGTACAATGGCACCTTATATTTCTCTTGCGAATGCGCTTGAACTTTCAAGGCTACTGACACTTATGGGTTCCGGCTCGACATCAAGATACTATCTGTGGGAAATAGATGGCTCTACGGCCAACACTCAGACATACACCGATCAAAACCAGCAATACTTTCCGGAACCTCTCATTCAGTCATTTCAGGTGTTATCCCAGCCTTCCGGCATTGCATACAGTCTTGCGACGACTGCCCTTATAAACCCATCCGATATGGTGCCAACACTCCAGCAGCCTATTCCTTCCACTTTTATTCCAGTCGGTGGCGTGATAAAACTCATGGGATATTCTCTCACTTATATTCCTACCACACCCGCCTCCGGCACAGTTACTATTTTGATAAATCTCCAGCAATCGCTGACGGTGGCACAGACTATGCAAATTCTGACGGGTGGTAACCAATGAACGTAATCGAGCAGGTTGGATTGCCATCTGTTTCTGGATATGCTTATTCTGCCTTAGAAAATGTGAAAAAATTTGGGAAAAAATTACTCATACCGGAAATCATCGGAGGATCTTCACATATTTCATCTGTCGAAGAACTCACAGGAGTACAACAGTTTCTTGAGTTTTTGGACAATGAAAAAATGGGAATAGATACTCCTTCCGATGTATGGGAATTTTCCACATTTGTCTCTTACATAGCCGATTTTCGTGATATAGCGGCTATTCAAAACAGTGGAAACACGCCTTTGATTCTAACGGATAACGCTTTCACAACCGAAACTAATGTGTTGCAGGCAGCCACATATACGATAACGACATTTTCCGGTGAATGCTCTGCGTATGCACGTCTGTATTCAGCAGTGCAAACTTTATTAAAGGCGACAAATGTTTACAATGTATTTTTCACACCGGATAATCCCAATCAGGGAGGACACGTAACAGATCTTTGGACGGCAGATGGCCAAACGTGGCATGTGAGTGATTATTACAACGAATATATAGGGTCTAATCCTCTCCAATTGGTTGCATGGTTATGGGCAACTCAATATCCGAATACCGTACTCTCAACTTCTACCAAGACGGTTTTAAACGGGTGGTCAAATTTTTCAATAACAATCGTTGAAAATAACTTTTTTGCTGGCGATTATGATCAATCACTTTTTCTCACTCCTGTTATGTCAGCGCATGTTGATGATCTGATCACTCAAAAGATAGTCAATACCACAGACGTCCCTACTCAAAGCATAAATCATATCCAGCAGTCGACATGGCAACCGTATCAGCAACTGGCAGATAAAGAATTTCAAATTGAATCCTATGGTAATTCTTCCACCTCTTCCGTGAATCCAAAACCATCAAAGACTTCAACAAACGAATATGTGATTTTTGGAGTGCTAATTGCAATAGCATTAGTTGCTATAATGGCAAACTAAAATAATCGGAGATGATAGTATCATGGCAGAATTTGAAGATAAATTGCAAAGATTGCATGATGAGGATGAAAAGCAGGCATCTCGGGACCGATTAACGAAACTCGAAACTTCTCTTACTGATTTTATAACGCACACGGATAAAGCAATCATTGAACTCAAAGAAAGCACGCTGGAAAATCAAAGACTTTTAATTGCCATCAACAACAGGCTGGATCTTTTAGAGGACAGATTCCACAATCACATTCAGGATCAAACGCAAAACAGCAAAAGACGGCAATGGACATTCTCAATTATCATACCTGCTCTCGTCGCTATGACGATAGAACTCGTCAACGTTATGATTCAATTCGGAAAGATCTGAGATCATGAAATTCACGCTTGCAACGGTGAAAGAAACATTGAATGGTACTATGGGAGAGCCATTGAATTCAGCGGAGAAAGTCCATGAATTCATAACTCAACGCAATGTGGATATCGCATTGCAATACTTGAAAGATCATCCTTCACCTAAATTTTTCGTGGTTGTTATAGGCGTCAATAGCCATTTAATTCCTGTTTTTACAAAAGAGGTTTTAACGTCTGACTTAATGGGTGCAATTAAGGACACTGTCCCAGATCTTATAACTTCAAATTCGGTAGGGGTAATAATCATCAAAGTTACTGAGCACACTAATTTTGCGAATGAAAAAGACAAAAAAGATACCATCAAAAGCATGAATATCCTCATGAAGTCTTTAAAAATTCCTATCGTTGATTATATTAGCGTTGATAACACAGAATTCACAAGTCTGGTTAAGGCAGAAGGCGGAATATAAATGGGCTATGTACTTGTTCAAAATGAGAAAAAGGTTTCTTTGGTGATGGATACATCCAAAATAGATTTCAAATCGGATTCTTTCAATCTCAGTTCTAAAGAAGATGTTATAAGCATTGCAGATTATACCTTCGACATAACGCATCTTGATCGAGAGATAGTGGCATCTTTTTGGGAGACAAAATCTCACGAAATAATAGTAAATGAAGTTGCGATAGGAGAGGTAGCCCAAGCAGACTTTTCTTTGCATGAAATAATGAAAATACCATTCTTATCAAATGTAAAAGCATTGGTTGTAGTGCACAATCACCCAAGCGGAGATACATCTCCATCGCCAGAAGATGACAATGCAACTGAAAAAATAGCCAACGTTTGTAACTTTTTCAATATAAAACTTATAGATCACATCATAGTCGGAGGTTTTAATGACAAAAACTATTATAGTTATGCCAAAACACAGCCTGATCTGCTTGAATCAAAATTCTCGTTCTAATTTGAAAGGAGGCAAAAAATGAAAGCGTTTGTGTTTTCTGGAGGCGGTGCGTATGCAGGTTGTGAGTTGGGCATTGTCAAATACATTCTTGAAAAAAATCTTTTCGAGGATTCCACCGATCTGGCTATTGGAACTTCTTTCGGTGCTATCTCTGCTGGATCGCTTGCGTTACAACTTTCAGATGATGCTATTCTGGACATGTTTGCTGATTTTAACTCGCAGGTATCGCGGCTTCTTTCCGGATGGTCGCTTGCATGGTCGATGATATCTTTTCCATATACATTAGGCTGGGCAAATCTTGAGATGATCTTAGGTCCGTACTTCGGGGGAGATCCACAAAAAACAAGCCGTTCATTGATTACCGTCTCTACCGATCTGAAAACATTCAAGCCTGTTTATTTCACGAATGCTTTGAGACAGTTAGAGCATATTTCAATTCTTGAATCAATCGCAGCATCCGCTTCCATTCCTTTGGTATTCGAACCCCTTAAGGTTTCAAAATATATCTGTGTGGATGGTGGCATAATGAATAACTTTCCTGTCAATCTTGCAGAGGGTTTTGATACGGTTTATGCGTTCGGAAGTGCCCTCGGCAACGAGTATTACAACGCTCAGCCTACACAGAATTTGCCATCTTATCTTTCTACACTTTTAAACGGTGCAATATACAGGCTCAACGTAAATACTCAACGAAATGTGCCTTTGAATGTCAAATACTGTCCATATGCTTCTTACGCTTCTAATATGCTTGACTTCTCACACTACTCTGAAGATATCACAAGCGGATACGACACGGCAAAGGCGTTTTTTGAAAAAGAAAAGGAGTGATAAATGATGGCGATAACTTATTATGGCAGTGCTATGTTTACAATTGTAGATACTAATATGAATGCTGTACAAAACGTTGCTCTTGCCGTTAAAGAAATTGATGCGAATAACCAAGTACCATCAAAAACCTTTACAGTTTCAAACGGGAGTAATAATACGCTTCACTTACTCAATCCTCCCATCAATGCAATTCTACAAATATCGCCTCAAACGGCAGGCTGGCAAATACAACAAATACAATATAACAACGGTACGGGTTACACAACTTCTACTGATAATCAAGTGCCATTAACTTTGTCAACCGATCAGAATGGAGTATCAAACAACATTTTTGTGAATGTGATATTAAAAGCAGTTCCAATTACAACGTCAAATACAACATCTAAAAAGTCAATAAAATCTTCTTTATCTTTGATGATTGGAGCAGGCGGTCTCTTGTTCTTGGCTCTTTGGTTTCTCGCAAGACACAAGGAGATGAAATCATGACTTCAAGATATGCTTCATCGACAAACAGTACACCCAGTAAAACGACTTCACAAAACAATGCAGATATATTAAATCTGCTGGAAGGACAGGTCAGCAGTGCAGGAAAAGCAATTGAGCAGACTATTTCACTCAGTGCCATTACAAGCATCGTGGTAGGAGGTGCAATAACTGCGGTCGTGTGGTTCTTCATCAATAGATATTTAGCCGAAAAATATCCAATAAATGAAAAACAAGGCAAAAAGAAATGATTCAAATCACTTTGAAAGGAATAAAGGAGATGATTTAAATGGCTGAAAGAAAATATGAAAATGTAAAAGGACACTGGTATGTGAGAAAGGCAAGAACAATCAAAAGAAAAGGGCCACACGGCGAGATCAAAGTAATTCATCTGAAAGCCAAAAGAATATATGTCAAGCCTCATAAAGCAAGAAAACCACGTGCCAGAAGAACGAGCATCACCGTGAGATGATTGAAATGGCTAAGACAATAGAATTCACAACAGCACCGTGGAAGAAACCAACCGCATATGAAGCACAACACCTTAATTCTTCATGCTTTTTAGATCCTAAAGAAAGAAAATATCCAATAAGGAAGGAAAATAACGGGCCAATCTACGTTCACGCCCTTAGCGCATCTGCACATTATTCGGCCCCTTCCATGTGGAATGATCCGGACATCAATGAAAAAGCGCATAAATTATTGAGTTTGTACCATGAATCAGAAAAACTTTCAATAGTAAAAAGATCTACACGGAGAAAAACAAAGAAAGCCCCTACCAAGAAAAGGAGGAAATAAAATGCCGATAGAATATCCCAACGGCGGAGGAAGTGTAAACGTTAACGCAAGTTCTATGATAGGCGAATTCGCAACTGCCGCAGATTTGCCAACGACCGGTGTCAGCGATGGGGATGTCGCATATGTGACGGGATACGGCTTTTACATATATACCAACAATACATGGAATATCTATTCTTCAACGGGCAACACGCCAGGAACTATCGTTATGCGTGATTCATCCGGCAATTTCACATCTAACGTCATTTCAGCAAATCTAAACGGCAATGCCGGCACATCATCTAAGTGGGCATCCCCTATGACATTAAGCCTTACAGGCGCAGTTAGCGGATCCGCAAGCATGGATGGCTCTGCAAATGTAACCCTAACAACATCTGCAACTACAATACCGGTCATTCTAACTTTAGATGATACTCAGGTTACCACTACTTCCACGAGTTTGACAACGGTAAAAAAAGTGCGTATCAACAATGCGGAAACTTTAAGTACGATGGATATACAAATTTCGGCGTGGAATTCAAGCAGTTCTGCCCAGACAACAATCCAGATCACATACAATTCGCAAACCTATACTCAAACAACATCTGCGACATCTGAAACATTTTTCACCTTTTCAGATATTCCTATCGTACAATCCCTTACCCCTCAAAGCATATCTGTCTTGCTCGAGACCAACACGACGGGAACAACGGCATATTCGCAATTTTTCCAAATAATAGGAAAGGTATGATAAACCATGCTTAATCTGAATGATAAAAATGAATACATCGATACAATAGTAGATGAAGATACCACATCAAATAACACACCGAATACAATTGTTCAAAGAGATTCAAACGGAAATTTCTCTGCGGGTACGATAACGGCAAATTTGAGCGGCACGGCCTCTAATGCGTCTCAACTGTCCAACATGAGCGCAACAAACGCTAATACAGCCTCAACTATTGTTCAGAGAGATTCATCAGGCAATTTTTCAGCAGGCACTATAACGGCTACTTTATCCGGAAACGCAGCGACTGCTTCCAAATGGGCATCTCCTATCACGATAACTCTTACAGGGCCTGTAACAGGTTCCGCAAGTGTAGATGGATCTGCAAATGTTTCCATTGCAACTTCGGCAACTCCTGCAGATACGACAAATACGCCAAACACAATTGTAGAGAGGGACTCAAACGGGAATTTTGCGGCAGGGACGATAACTGCAAGCCTGAACGGCACAGCAGCCTACGCTTCTGAATTGTCAAACACTATAACAATAGCACTTACAGGAGCGGTGGTCGGTTCGGCAAGTACAAACGGAAATAGCAGCGTTTCTATTGCAACCACGATGGCAGATTCTGGAGTTACGGCAGGCACGTATACTCAGGTAACAGTCAACGCCGCAGGACTTGTAACGTCTGCTTCTACTCCAACAACCACCATTACCGCTGCGGGAGCCGTAACAGGTTCCGTTTCATTTACTGACGGTGAATCTGAAACGCTCACATTGACGATGGCAAACTCAGGAGTTACCGCCGGAACATACAATCAGGTAACAGTAAACTCTGCCGGATTGATAACCTCTGCTCAAAATGTGCCCGGAAGTTATCTTCTTGAATCGGACGACACGCAGGTAAGTACAACGGCAACAACGGCAACTGCCATGAAACAGTTTCGAATGATAAATTTAGGAGGAGCGGTTCAAACTCTCACGGTATATGTGAGTGCATGGAATTCGTCATCTTCCGGTACAACTACGGTGGGAATTTCTTTAGATGGTGGAACGGCCGTAACAGCCACAACATCCTCCACAACAGAAACAATTCTTGGCCCTCTTACGGTATCGGTGCCATCTGGAAATACCACAATTCATACTGTTACCGTACAATTATCTACGTCGAATGCGAGTTATACAGCCTATACGCAGATGCTTCAAGTGCTCGGTTGATAGGTGAGCGTTATGCTTAATCTCAATGATAAAAGTGAGTATGTAGATAACATAGTGGATCAGGACGCAACATCGGCTAACACTCCAAACACTTTAGTTCAAAGAGACTCATCTGGCAATTTCAGTGCAGGTACAATAACCGCAAACTTATCAGGGACGGCTTCTAACGCATCCCAATTATCCAACATGAGTGCAACGAACGCCAATACTGCAAATACAATTGTTCAGAGAGATTCGAATGGGAATTTCAGTGCTGGTACAATAACAGCCACTCTGAGTGGAAATGCCTCTACAGCAACGACGGCATCGAACTCCAACCAATTGCAGGGTATGAGTGCAACAAATGCAAATACAGCCTCTACAATTGTTCAAAGAGATGCCAATGGCAATTTCAGTGCTGGAACGATAACAGCCACTCTGAGCGGAAATGCATCTACGGCAACAAACGCATCGGAACTTCAAGGCATGACGGCGACAAATGGAAATACAGCATCTACAATTGTTCAAAGAGATTCTAACGGCAATTTCAGTGCAGGCACGATAACAGCTAATTTAAGCGGTACAGCCTCAAATGCATCCCAATTATCCAACATGAGTGCCGAAACTACTGCAACGGCAAACACGATAGCACAAAGAGATTCGTCTGGAAATTTAACTGCAAACACATTTAATGGTGCATTAAACGGAAACGCATCTACGGCAACCGAATTAGCGAGTGCCATTACATTAACTTTGAGCGGCGATGTATCTGGATCCGCAACTTTGCAGGGTAACGGGCAAACTGTTACTATCTCTACCACTATCAACGCAACATCAGCAACAGCAACTATTCTTCATCTTGATGATGCACAGTATTCTACTACATCAACTACTGCTACTCTTGAAAAAACGTTCAGGTTCGTTCAATCTACCGATAATCCTGTTTCATCGTTAAACGTCTATGTTTCTGCTTGGAATGATTCATCTGGTGCAACTACAACAGTATCCGTAAATATAGATGGAGGTACTAATTCAACGGCAACGACCTCTTCTACAACCGAAACTGTTTTAACTATTGCCAATTTAGCCGTACCATCTACCGCTGGAATTCACACGTTTAATCTTTCTATACAAACATCAAATGCAAGTTATTCTGCATATACGCAAATACTGGAGGTGTATGCTTCATGATAAATCAATCTTTGATTTTAAACAAAGTTATTGAAAATGTGAAAAACAATTATCAGTTAGCGGTGGCTCAAAATGATCAAACAAATATGAAAAAACATCAGGCAAACATGGAAGCCTTAATTCAATTTCAGGAACAAATGAGACGAAACAGAGAATTGCAAGAGAATATCATTCAGATGCCTCATAGACCTAATATGCCAAAAAGAGGTGGTAAATGATGCCTAATATGAATGATCCAGCTGATCTCACCTTTTATTACACAGCGCCGCTTTTCTTGCCATGCACAATTGAAGACCCAAATTTTTTAGGTGTATACTCAAGCACCTCTGACTTACCTACGACCGCATCCTCGTTTAACACTGCTGGAGTAGCAGGAACTGGTTCAATGTACGTATATTTAAACAATGCATGGCAATATATCGGACAATACCTTTATGATGCGTACAGATATCTCGTATATTATCAAGGGTCGGCTTTTACTTCTGCAAGTGGCACAAAGTGGACATCTATTTTCAATGATATAGCGTCAAATTCTGATCTTATGACTGAATTTGCGGAAAATAGTACTGCAACTACTAATTTTGGTGCTTCGTCTGTGGCTATGACAGCAGTTGTAGCATCTTCTACCGCCATGAACGCATTTTTAGCGACTTCTATGGGAATGAATGTAATTGCAGCATCGCCTATGGCTATGCAAACAGTAGGAAATTCTTCAACCTATATGTCAGCTATTCTGCCATCTTCCGCATATGCAAATATATGGTGGGGTTCTTCTTATTATGTAGGCCTTGGGTTTAATACTTATACAGGACTTGGAAATCCTACACTTGCTGGGCTCAATACAATATCTGATATAGTAGGTAACTCTACGGCCATGAGTGCAATTTTAGGTTCGTCTGAGGCTCTGAGCACAATTGCAGCATCTTCTACGGCCATGAGTGCAATAATAGTCTCATATAGTGCTATGAATGCTATGACGACATTAACGGTAGCGCAGACATTGCAGAGTGCTTCAGCAACAATATCTGTTATAGAGACTTTGATATCTAACATCATTAGTGGTTCTACTGCAATAACTACTGGCAATGGTTCTTCAACCGCACTCGGTGTCAATCCTCTTCTTGTTTTATTATCTTATAATAATGGTGCTGCTCTTACTGCCAATTATACAAATGCTTTCTCCCTCGCACAGAAAATATACAATTTGGGGTCAAGTGCTTATTCAAGTGCGGGTGCTGGTTATGAGGGTACTACGTTATTGCTTACCGTAGCAACTAATCAGATTGTTTTTATTTTAACAGCTTCACGTGATGGTAAATATGGTTTCTCGGTGGGCACTTCTTCATCTAATACAAGTAATATCTTTACTGGTGGCTCTGGAAGTCCAACTGCCTATGTAGGATCAGCGTGTCCTTTACTGTTTTCAGGTACTACTCTATATGAAAGCGGAGGAGATGATGCTTACTCCTCAGGCGGTAATGTTTATTATGCCACTTATACACCATAATGAAGGAGATAATTATGAAATTGTTTATAACTGTCGGTAATCAAATAGCAATTGTTGAAAATGATCAAGTAATATATCATCCATTGAATGAATTTGCACATGGCATTGAGATTTTTAACAATCAATTGTTCATTGCCGTTAGAGAATTTCAATCAATCATAGATTACAATATCAAAGTATTTGATTTAAAATTCAATCTTATTAAAACATTGCAATCACCGTATAAATTACAGGATGTACATGAAATTATGATTCATAACAATAAACTCTGGATTACATGTGCTTATGACGATAAAATTGTCATTTATGATTTTGAAACTGACAAATGGCAAGAATGGTATCCGTTAGGCATTCCAGAACCAATACCAAATATTGAAGATATAAGAAAATATGATCATCACCATTTTAATTCCATTATGATTGATGAAAATTACATATATCTGATGGCAAACAATTTACAATATGCCCACAGTGAGTTACATACTTTTGATTTGAGCTTTAATCATCTAAGTTCAATACAAATTGGTAAGCAATCTCATAATATATGGGAAAAAGGTGATGAATTGCTGGTATGCTCTTCTGCTGAGCAAAAAATAATTGGTACTAAAGGATTTAATTTAGATTTGTCCGATAAAGAGACTTTCATAAGAGGAGTAACTATAACACCTGAAGGAGATATTTACATAGGGGCCTCACTAATAGCGCCACGTGAAGAACGTCAATTGTTATACAGTAAAATATATCATTTGGATAAAAACTACAAATTATTAGACACATTTACTATGGATCAGATCGGTGCGATTTATGCCATTAGAATTGTTTAAAGGAAGTGATCTAAATGAATTATTAGGGTGTCCAACAATTTAAGGTCATAGTGTTACACTCTTGAGTTTTCTGTTCTTTGGCAACCAGACCGAAATGTTTGCAAAAGTCACAAGATTGTGAGCCAGCAATTTTAGCCCTACTGCCTGTTCATAATGCCTGTGTGGAACGTAGTAGATGTATTCAAACGAAAAAAAGAATATCGATTTCAGATTCGAATTAACTCTTTCTACCTTCCAACGCTTTTTATAAAGAGACACATACCTGATACGCAGATTCTTCATTATCCACAGGGTAAGATTATCTCTTTGCACAGGTATAATATTTCCTCTTCTTGGATTTATGTCTATAACTGGAATCGCTCTTGTCTTTTCAAGAATGGTATTGTATACTTAAATAACTTTAAAAGTCGAATGTTCATTTAATTTAAGTCTTCGGTATAGTTTGTCAAGAGGGTAAATTTAGGCAAAACAATCAATTAGCATTTTTTTGAATGCTTGGTCTTTGAAAACTCATTGAATGGAACTAACTACCTTATTTCTCT
>JAJYYZ010000051.1 GCA_021800445.1 bacterium
CTCTTTACCGATAGCCAAGGTAACAGAGCGGGATATCCGAGATATTATCGTAAGATGCAAGACAAACTTTCAAAAGAGCAACGGAAACTTTCAAAGTGTGTTAATGGGAGCAATAACTATTACAAACAAAAACGAGTGGTGGCAAAGTTGCATGAGAAAATCGCAAATCAAAGGAGAGATTTCTTACACAAGTTAAGCAATCGGATAGTCAATGATTACGATGCGGTGTGTATAGAAGATCTCAACATGAAAGCGATGGGACAGTGCTTGAATCTGGGAAAGAGCGTTGCGGACAATGGATGGGGGATGTTCACATCTTTTCTCAATTACAAGTTGGAAGATAAAGGCAAAGTGCTTGTAAGGGTAGATAAATGGTATCCGAGTTCTAAGACCTGCAGTGTATGCGGATATGAAAAAGAAGAGTTGACCTTGGATATCAGGGAATGGGAATGTCCGAACTGTCATACCATCCATGACAGAAACATAAACGCTGCGATAAATATAAAGCGTCAAGGATTACGCGTGATGAGTTATGAATTTGAGAACCGTGGGACACACGGGGATATCTCGTTGATACTTAGCACAGGGGTGCTATTGAGCGAGAAGCCCTCACTTCTATAAGTGATGGGAGTATGTCACTATGGACAAGCGCATACATTTCGTACTTTTGATCTTTCTTATCACACTTTCAATTTACATGGTTCGGAGTTTTGTAATAGCCGCAGATTTCAAAAGAATAAAAATCGCAAAAACAGAAGTTACGATACCTGCAAGTTATGGAGACATATTGGGATCGACAAATCAACCCATAATGCAAAACACTTTAGCGTATAATGTTTACATAGACGTGGGTTATGCCAAAGCACTTTCAAAAATAAACAGATGGAAATATCCGGATCGTGTTGTTAAAGCCGTCGAGTACTTTGGATTAAATCCACGTTCACCTGTGATATCAAAGATAATATCAAATCAAAAGGGTGGGATAGAGGTAGGAATGGTTAGCGCACAAAAGATCAAAGATCTGCCTAACGATTTGTCAAAATTTTTGAACATACAACGTGCCTACGTTGAGACAAAAACGGCATCTTCTCTCGACGTCATCACTCAAGCCATAAAAAACAAATATTTCAAATACATCTCTCCAAAAAAGAACGGTGCTATTTTTTACGATTCGTTCGGTCCTTACAATGTGGTATCCGGCATAAAAAACTTTGTTAAACCTTTAAACGGAGATTCGATAATAACGACGATCGATCCATCGATCCAAGCATTTGCTCAACAGATGATAGACAAAGATGTAAAAGAAAATGACGCACATGGAGGAGAGGTAATAGTTACAGATCCGCAAAACAACGATATTTTGGCCATGGCAAGCACATGGCAGTACGATGCACCGATCATGAATCTGTTTCAGCCTGCATCAACGATGAAACCTTTGATCTTTTGTGAAGCACTTCAGGAAGATGCCGTGAGCACGAGTACGAAATTCAGTGGTCCTTATTACATCCCAGATCCTAAAATTCCACTTGTTATAAGGGATGCTGAGCCTCACCCATGGCCTGTAAGTCTAAAAGATGCCCTTGTTTATTCTTCCGATGTGGCCGAAATGAAGATAGCAACGAGGCTCATCAAGAAAATAGGTCCGCAGGCTTACTACGATTGGTTTTTGAAATTTGGATTTGGCCATAAAACGGGCATAGATTTGCCTCAAGAGACCAATGGAATACTTACCCCTCCGAATAAATGGTACGGAATAGGCGGCCAGGAAATGGCGATAGGACAAAGCATAGCCGTTACAGGCATTCAAATGATAACAGCCCTTAACGCTGTTGTCAATGGCGGATACTGGATAAGACCTCACGTACTGGATGAAATAATCTCTCCGTCTGGAAGCGTTGTTTATTCCTATCATCCATTTATGAGAAAAATATTTGAATCTAAAGTCACACAAATAGTCAGAAAATTCATGGTTGGAGTCGTTGAAAAGGGAACCGGTATACCGGCACAGATAAAGGGAGTATCGGTCGGTGGTAAAACCGGAACAGCCCAAAAGGCTGAAAACGGTAAAGTTTCTCTTAATGGACCATGGTTTTCTCTGTTTTACGGATTTTTCCCCGCAAATCATCTAAAGTATTCTATCTACGTGATGATAGATCAGCCTTCCAAAGGGTTGTATTACGGGGAAGACGTTGCCGCTCCTTTAATTCATTCAATAGGCACATACATTTTGAATTTGAACAACAATCGTAAAAAAGTGTATGATTTGCTTTCATACAAAATGCCGGATCTTGAAGGCTTGCCTTTGAACCAAGCACTTTCAATTCTTGAAAGATTTTCGGTATCTCCAAACAACATTTCATTTTACGGAAACGGTATTGTGATTTCCCAATCTCCGCCTCCAAACACGCCTTTATCGAAAGTAAAAGATATAAAACTCAAATTAGGATCAAATTGGTAATTTAGATACAGCGGAAATGATGGTAAAATCTTTTTGATAAGATAAATGGAGGAAGGATGAAATGCAAGGTTATTACAGATTTCCGAATATCCATGACGAAAAAATCGTTTTCGTGTGCGAAGACGATCTATGGCTTACAAATGTAAGGGGAGAAGTTCCTAGGCGTCTTACATCCAATTTGGGTGAGGTCACAACGCCTTACTTTTCACCGAACGGCAAATGGATAGCCTTTACCGGACGGGAGGAGGGAAATCCGGAAGTATACGTGATGCCGTCATCCGGAGGAAAAGAAAAAAGAATTACATATCTTGGAAGTACTGCATGTTCTGTTGCGGGCTGGCACAATGACAGGATAATTTTTGCTACCAATTACGCACAACCTTTTAAAAGAATAACCGAGTTGTGGGAAGTAGACGTCGATGGCAACAACCTTGAAAAACTTCCTTACGGATACGCAAGGAATGTGAACTTTGGAAAAGGCGTTGTTGTAGGAAGGAATACGGCCGATCCGGCAACATGGAAAAGGTACAAAGGTGGCCGTGCAGGAGAATTATTGATAAGTTCAGACGGGAAAAATTTCAACAAATTGATAGATTTGAAAGGAAATTTTGCAAACCCTATGTGGATAGGGGAAAGAATCTATTTCATCTGCGATCACGAAGGAATAGGGAATATTTATTCCTGCCTTTCGGATGGTCATGATCTGAAAAGACACACGAATCATGCCGATTTTTACGTAAGAAATGCCTCGACGGATGGTAAAAATATAGTTTACCATAGCGGTGGAAATCTTTACTTTTTAGAAGTAAAAAAGGATTTAGTTTCACAAATACCGGTAGATTACGAAGGTTCTCGGGTCCAAACGAACAGAAAGTTCACAGATGCTACAAAGTATTTGGAAGATTACGCGATATCTTCCGACGGAAGATTTTTAGCGTTGAATTCAAGAGGAAAATCAATTTCTTTCGCAAATTGGGAAGGTCCCGTGATTTACCACGGTAAAAATGGGGCAAGGTACAGATTGAGCAGATGGCTTCCGGACGGAAAAAGCATCGTCGCCGCAAGCGATGATGGAGATGAGGATCACATAGAGATTATCGATTTAGACGATCCGCAAAATCCAAAAAAGATGAAAATAGACACAGGCAGACCTGTCGAGATAAAGGTTTCACCGAAATCGAACGAAATAGTTTTATCAAACAACAGAAATGAACTCATCTGGATTGATCTTGAAAGTTCAAAATCCAAAGTTATAGACAAAAATGCGTATTTTTTAATTGATGGATTCAACTGGTCTTCCGACGGAAGATGGATATCTTACGCCTGCAACATAAACAGAACGCAATCGGTTATAAAGGTATACGATACCAAATCTGGAGAGATTCATGAAATCACAAAGCCTGTTCTCAAAGATATGATGCCGGTCTTTGATCCGCTTGGAAGATACCTTTACATAATTTCTTTGCGCGTATTCAATCCGGTCTATGACAAAATGCACTTTGCACTTGGCTTTCCGAAAGGAATGAGACCGTACCTTATAACCTTGAGAAAAGACCTTCCATCTCCATTTGTTCCGGTACCAAAAGGATTCAAAGAGGAGAAAGGTACAGAAGAGGTAAAAGATGTTGTCATAGACTTCGATGGGATAAATGATAGAATAGTACCATTCCCGGTAATAGAAGGCATATACGCAAATATCGGCGCGACAAAGGACAAAATCTTTTACACGTCCCTAACTGTCGAAGGAGCCATAACCGACGATATCTTCAGTTTGGAATTGCCGGCCAATGCAACGTTGAAATATTTTGATCTTGCGGATCTCGAAGAAAAGACTTTTCTTGATCATGTATCGAATTTCAAAATTTCCGAAGACGGTTCGGCAATAATTGTAAGAATAAAAAATAACATAAGGGTTTTATCAACATCTAAAGAAGTTCCAAAAGAAGAAAAGGTAGGAAGAAAGGGTGGATTTATAGATCTGTCGAAAATCAAAATCTCCGTAGATCCAGTTTCGGAATGGCAACAGATGCTCAAAGAGGCGTGGAGACTTCAAAGAGATTATTTCTGGCGAGAAGATATGTCCGGCGTTGAATGGAAAAGGATTTTGGATAAATACTATCCTCTCGTTGAAAAGGTATCATCGAGAAGCGAATTTTCGGATCTGCTCTGGGAGATGCAGGGGGAACTCGGCACTTCGCATGCTTACGAACTCGGCGGAGATTACAGACCGAGGCCTGAATATAAAATGGGATTTCTTGGTGCCGATATGATTTACGATTCCCATCTTGACACTTACGAAATCTCCCGAATAATAGATGGTGATCCGTGGACTGAATACGCGCCTCCTCTTAAAAGGCCTGGAGCGGATGCAAAAGCAGGAGATCTTTTGATTGCCGTAAATGGCCAAAAATTATCCAAAGGATTTTCCCCCGAAATGGCACTTGTTAACATGGCAAATCAGGAAGTACAATTAACTCTTAAAAGGGGAGAAGAGATAAAAAATATCTGGATAAAAGCGATCAGCGATGATACTCCCTTGAGATACAGAGAATGGGTCGAGGAAAACAGAAGGTACATTTATGAAAGAACAAATAACCGTGTTGGCTACATCCACATTCCAGACATGATGGCCGTTGGTTATGCCGAATTTCACAGATCTTTCCTTGCTGAACTCGATAAAGAAGGGGTGATCGTGGACGTGAGATTCAACAGCGGAGGAGAGGTTTCCCAACTGCTTCTCGAAAAGCTCGCAAGAAAAAGAATAGGATATGATTCCACAAGATGGATGGGTGCACAGCCGTATCCGACAGATTCGCCTTACGGCCCTGTAATAGCAGTCACAAATGAGTATGCTGGATCGGACGGAGATATATTCAGCCACGCCTTCAAACTCATGAAGATAGGAAAACTCATCGGAAGAAGAACGTGGGGCGGAGTCATAGGCATATGGCCAAGAAACTGGCTTGTTGATGGCACGATAACGACACAACCAGAGATGTCTTTCTGGTTTAAAGATGTTGGATGGGGTGTTGAAAATTACGGGACAGATCCGGACATAGAAGTTGACATTTTGCCCCAAGATATCATGGCGGGAAAAGATCCCCAACTTGATAAAGCAATAGAAGAAATAATCAAAGAGATGGATGAAAATTCTTCGATCAAACCATTTGAAAATCGAGCTGATAAATTTTGAAAAGTAAACGCACTAAAGCGGAATTGTTCAAGATAATCGCGGAAATTGTCGCAGGAATTGTGCTTGTGATACTTTTGGGCTTTCTTACGGATAGAATTCTTACGGAATTTTTCCCGAAATACAAGGTATATGAACCGTTAATAAACGAAAGTGTCAGATCGATCATTGTCGTTGTGATAGGGTTCATGGTTACAAGTACAATAATAAAATACATAGAAAGCAAAATGGAATCGAAAAAAGCATCTTACGGCGTTGTGACCATGATGGTAAGAATAGCGATGTACATCGTGATAATAGCAATAGTGCTTTCTATTTTCCAGATAAGCATAACCGGAGTTTTGGCCGGAAGCACAATAGGGGGTGTTATACTCGGCTTTGCGGTTCAAACTGTTGCATCTAATTTTCTGTCCGGTGTTTTTGCTACGTCTTCGCGTACGATAAAGTATGGCGATATAATAGGCATAAATTCATGGATATGGGGAAACCAGACCATCGGAAAAGTTGTGGACATAAAGACTTTCTTCTCGAAGGTCATCACAAAAGATAAGAACGTCATATCGATACCGAATTCTGCCCTTATGGGAAACAGCGTTCTTACAGAATATAAAACCGACGATGAACCTTACTACATCTATCCTTTAAGTATAACCACCTATGCGGATGTGCCTTCGGATAAGATCATAGACGGAGTGAAAAAAATTCTTGATGATGTGGAAATTTATCTCAACACGAAATCGGGAATGACAAATGTTTTTTTGGTGCTTTTTAAATTTCACAGCATAGAAGAACTGAACAAAAAAATGGATGAGATAAATCTTGCATTTGACAATATATACTGGAAAGTAAAATCCGCTTCTTATGTCTATGGCAATCAGATATTTTTTGATTTGAAAGACAAAGATGGCTTTTATCTCTATCCATTGAACGTCACATTGAATTCAGATGTTCAGGCCGAAAAAATTTTATCATACGTGAATAAGTCAAAACCCGAACTGAATGTCTATCTTTCAAACAAAAACGGATCTACAAATGTCTTTAGCATCATGATAAAGTACAAAGATATCGAAGAAATACCGGATTTGATAAACAAAATCAATCTCATCTTTGATACGGCTTACATTTCGGAAAAGGTGTAAAATGTTCATTGAGGTGAGTAATGCAAGTGAAAATAGAATTAAATAACATCTACAATATGGATTGCTTAGAAGGTATGAAATATATCGATGATAAATCGATAGATCTTGTTATAACGGATCCGCCGTTTGCAATAGATTTCAAAGCAAAAAAAGAAAATTACTATAGAACAAAATCAAGAGTTTTGGAAGGATACAATGAAATTCCAAAAGAAAGTTATTACGAATTTTCACTGAAATGGATGAAAGAGGTTTACAGAATTTTGAAGGAATCTGGGAGCATGTACGTATTTTCTGGCTGGAACAATCTAAAAGATATACTCAATGCCATCGATGATACCGGCTTCGTTACCGTAAATCATATCATATGGAAGTACCAATTTGGAGTTGTAACAAAAAGAAAGTATGTAACCTCTCATTATCACTGTCTTTATGTATGTAAGAATGATAAAAAAAGGAAATTCTTTCCTTACGCGCGATTTGATAAAAACGAAAGGGATAAAAATAATCGTTCTTTACATTACAACGACAAAGAAGATGTCTGGATAATAGACAGAGAGTATTGGAACGGGGACATAAAAACTCCAACAAAATTACCGCTTGAACTGATAAAAAAGATACTTCAATACTCGAGTGAAAAAGGAGATATCGTACTTGATCCATTTTTGGGTTCAGGGCAGGTAGCTATCGTTTCAAAGATGATGGAAAGAAAATACATCGGCTTTGAGATCGTTGAAGATTATTACAGGTTTTGCAAAGAAAGACTTGAAAGTGGAAAATACAGAATAAAAGATAAAAAAAATGATGACACTTTAATAGGAAATTTCACAACATGATTCACTCCACAATCGCGATTTGGACGTCCATCACATTTGTGCCGGTAGGACCTGTCACGATTGAAAGGCCGATTTTATCAAAAAAATTAAAAGAATCATTTCTCGAAAGAAATTCTTTTGGATCAAGGCCAAGAGATTTTGCAATCTCAAATGTTTTACCATCTACAATAGCGCCGTCTGCAGGAGAATTTCCATCTATGCCATCTGTGCCGAAAGATGCGAAAGTTATCCTTCTGTCCCTTATGATTTCAACCATCGCAAGTGCCATCTCCTGATTACGTCCTCCGAGACCGTTCCCTTTCACATTTACCGTCGTCTCTCCACCACTTATGATAACCAAAGGCTTTTTGAAGTCTGAATTTCCTCTTTCTATTTCCGTATAAATTCCACCCAGCACCCGTGCGACCTCCCGCGCTTCACCCTGAATTGAGGATCCCAGATAGATCGAATCGTACCCTGCGTCCTTTAAAAGTTTCCTTGCGTGTTCGCATGCATCTTTATTTGATGCAACTATAACGTGATCTACATCCTTTCGCGGCACGACATCGTCCCTTTGAAACGATGGAACTTTGATTTTGTACTTTTCCATAATGGCAATCGCATCGTTCACATTTATACTTTGTGGATAAGTCGGCCCTGAGGCTATAGTCGAAAGGTCGTCTCCGATGACATCTGAAATGACAAAGGATACAATTCGCGCTTTTGTAAATCCTGTGAGTTTCCCGCCTTTGACATACGAAAGTGCTTTTCGAACCGTGTTCAATTCGTAAATATCGGCGCCCGATCTCATGAGTTGCTTTGTGATTTCGTTTAGAATTTCAAGGTCTACCTTTGGATATTCAAAAAGTGCCGAGCCTCCTCCGGATATCGCGAAAATCACAAGATCTTCCTCACTTGCGGAGCGTGTTATTTCTATCGCTCTTTTTGTGGCTTTAACGCTTTCCGCATTCGGAAAAGGATGACCGCCTCGAAAATATTCGATCCTGCCGTCGTCAGGCAAAACATTTTCATTTGTACATACAACGCCGGCGCTTATTTCAAACATTTCGGAAATGACCCTTGCCATCCCCAAAGAGGCCTTCCCGAAGGCCACAAGAAAATTCTTTTTCCCGGGTGTCATTGTACATTTTTCTTTTGTTATCATGTACGGATCAACTGATTTTATCGTTTTCAAAACTATTTCTTTTAAGATTTGAATATCCATTTGTTCTATTTTACATCACAGATTTCTCGATAACCATGGCATTTCTCTCAAACACATATGAAATAAGGAAAATTTTGACTTCCAAGATCGCGTTTTTTAGGGGGGTAAGACACGGGTGAGTATGATCATACCCAAGGGTGTCCAAAAGTGAAAATGTGGTGATTTTAGAGCGAAATGCTGGAAACGATTGCCATGTAAGGGATTACGCGATCTGAAAATTGAAAAAATCAAGATTTTGCTACAAAAATTTACAATCATTTTACCAACAATTCTTCAAAGATTATTCTTTATGGATCGTGAATGCAATAAAAGTCATGAATGTAATTATAAAAACATTTAGTGACATGCTCCCACCACTTATAAAAGTGGGAGAATTCTTGCTCAAAAGAGCGTTAAATTGAAAATATGGGTATATCCTCTTACAGCACATCTTTCCGTTCAACCAGAACCTTAAGAAAGTTGTCAACTCGGCAGAAGCATTTTTCATCAGCAAATCAACAAGTTGATCAACGTTCATGCCTGAATTTTCAACCATCTCACATGTTACTTTCACCATATTACACCTTGGCGATGTTCTATGAAGCAGGAAGCCCCGCCGTCTATACGACAGGGTAGTTCACTCAAAAGTCGAATGTCATTCGCCATTGGTGAAAAAAGTGTTATACTATTGGTGACTTACCATTGGTGAAAGGAGAGACTTTATGAATCCGTTTTACGTTGGACGTGAGTTCAAAAGAGATGCTTTTATAGACAGGGAAGAAGAAACCAAAGAGGTTTTAAAGATAATAAAATCTTCAAACAACGTTGTCTTGTACGCACCAAGGAGATTTGGCAAAACATGGTTTGCCAAAAATTTGGAAGAAGTTCTAAAAACAGAAAAGATAAACTCTATGTGGATCGATATGTTCTCAACTGTAACGGTCAAGCAATTCATATCGAGATTCAATCAAGAAGTTTCATTAACTTTGAAGATGAATTTGCTTGATTACATGAAAAAATACCTCTCGGACCACATCGCAAGTTTTTCGATCAACATTGCTGGCACTAACCTTGAATTTAAACCGTCATCTGAAGAAGAAATCTGGGAGGTACTTTTCAAAACTCTTACCGCCTTCCAATCAAAATCGAACGAGAAGATCGTGATATTTATAGACGAAGTGCAGGAAATGGTCAAGATGGGAGAAAAATTCGAAGGAATTTTGAGAACGGCTATTCAGCACCAGTCAAATGTAAATTACGTGTTTTTGGGCTCGAGAAAATCCGTCGTTGAAGAAATTTTCTTTCAAAAGGCGCATCCTCTTTTTAAAAGCGCTATAAAATACGATCTTTCGAGATATCTTCCCGAAATTGAAACGAGAAATTTCATAATCAAATCTTTTGAAAAAACAAATAAAAAAATTTCATCATCGGCCGTTGATTCTATAATCACCTTTTCAAAGTTTCACCCTTTTTATGTTCAACTTATATCCTCTCAGGTATGGGATTACAAAGACAAAATAGAAAGCAAGGACGTCGAAAGTTGTGTTTCGAATCTTATTTCCCAAAATGAATACTTTTTTCAGAATTTGATTGAAAATATGAATTCAAAATACGCATTATCCATTCTCAAGATGATTTCCTCAGGTGAATTTTCGTATTCGGCCGACAATCTTATAAAATGGGAGATAAGATCTCCAGCATCGATTGCCAAGGTCATCAAGAATTTGGAAGAAAAGGAAATAATCATCAAGGTAGATGGTAAATATTTCATAGAAGATCCTCTTTTCGAGACATTCGTAAAAAAGATATGATTTTACCTTTTTTCAAAATAAGTAGGAGATGAATCATGATCTTCGTTATCATTTTAGTCTCTGCCCTTGTTGGCTGGTCTTTGGGAAGAAATAACGTTGCAACTTTGTTTGGCCCTTCTGTTGTATCAGGTATCATGAATTACAGAGTTGCAACTGTGATGGCAGGTATTTTTGTCCTTGTCGGATCGATTATACACGGCAGCGCAGGACTATCGACTGTTAATTCAATAACAAAGGTATCTTTGGATATTTCTTTAAGTGCATCGATTGGAACGGCCATTTTAATCATTTTGATGACTCATTTTTCCATACCGACATCCATAACTCAGGGCATAGTCGGATCTTTGGTAGGTCTTGGAATGATGAATGGTTACGTGAACTGGAATATCGTCTTAAAAGTTGCGATATTTTGGGCAATAGCGCCTTTTGGAGCAATTGTAATATCTTTTATCTCTCACAAACTACTTTCCATACATTTCAACAAAATCAAATCTTTAAGAAAAAGGCAAACGATTTTACAGATAATGACTCTGCTTTTTGGCATATACGCATCTTACTCTCTTGGCGCAAACAACGTTGCAAATGTCATAGGTCCGTTTGTTGGAAAGGGTATGCTTAACACAACTCAGGCGCTTCTTATAGGTGGAAGTGTTATGGCATTCGGCGCTCTCATGTCAAGCAAAAAAGTTATCTATTCTGTTGGGAAAAACATAACATCAATGGAACCTTTTGATGCTTCAATCGCCGTATTTGCGGAATCAACGACGCTTTTTGTATATTCATTACTTGGCATACCGACATCGAGCGTTCAATCAAGTATAGGATCGACCATAGGCGTAGGGTTTGTCAAAGGTTTAAAAACAGTGAACTTTAAAGGTATATCAAGGATGATCATGGGATGGATCATCACTCCGTTTTTAACAGCCTTGATTTCCATAATGATTTACCAAATTTTAAAGATACTCTGATCTTTAGCAAACCACTTACGTGTTGTCTTTGAAAATTCGAATGAGTTTTTCATTCATGATTTTAACATCATCGACAGTTTCAAAATTTTGATCATTTGAATCTTTTAGTGAATGGGGTTTGTTTGCCATTGTACAAATTGGATAATGTATGTTTGAATCGCGATCCAATATTTTCTCCAAATAAACCTTCACTTCCCGTGAGTCGTAAAAGTAAATGACAAAATTCTTGGGTTCAATCAAAAATCTATTTATCTCTAAACTCTCGTTTTTAATCTCAAATCCCGCGATGTAAAAAGCGTGTGAATGACCATCATCCCAATCCATTATGGAATTTATAATCTTACTTAAATCCACGAAAGTCATCTTTGGGTTTATCAATATTTTTCTCCAAGTTTTCGCACCCATGATGACTATATTCAATTTATATATCTCTTCCTGCCAATCGAATGCATCTTTATCCTTAGCCATTTTAAGTGATCTTTTTATTTTTCTATTCCCTGATGGTTTTGCCACTTCTAAAAGTGCCTTCATTTCTTTTTTGTCTATTCCATCAACGAGATGATAATAAAAATTATACCTTATTCCTCCTAAAAGCGAAAAAACAGTCGCTTCATCTTTTTTCGGATTATATTTGGCATTTATCATTTCCAATCCAATTATAGCTGACATCGGATTTATCTCTTGTTCTTCCAATTTTGCCATCTGATCTTTCAACGATTCCTCGAAATGCTTTTGATCGTCATCAGATGCTTTTTCTTTTATGAGAAGAGATTTTGAAAGTAAATCATCAATAACTTTGATAACTTCTAAAAGATCATCCATGAATTTTTTCAGATCTTCATCATAAAAAAGAAACAGTATTTTTTGATCCTCTGCCGCATCGGAAGTTACAAGCAATAATCCACTTTTAAGTTCTGCTTTCTCATAAGTATCAAGATAAACGAATATTCTGTCTAAAAAAATATTTTCCGGATGTTCAATTTCATCAAATGCTTTTTTCAAAATATTTCTGTATGATGATCTCGTCATCTTTTCTAAGCCTTCCAAATTTATGATCTTGAAACCTGTGAATTCGTATTTACCAATCATCAATCGATCTGAATGAATTTTATGAGGATTTATGAATCCAAAATTGTAAGCATTATGAATATTTTGAAGTAAGAAGATATTTTTTGCTGAGGATAACGGAATCCTTCTGAACGATCTAAAACCGAGTTTTTCAAAATATGTGCCAATTTCGTAAGGAGGCTCATCAACTTTTGAGATCTCTAATCCTTTATCTTTGCAAAGCTGATCTACAAGACTCATCATCCTGTATTCTTTCCCATCAATTTCAACAAAATAACCTTTCAAATGCTTTTCTTTAAGAGACATATGAATGGCGGAATCTTTAACTTCTTCCTTCGAAACTTTAAATTCAACTCCTTGACCGAGTTTAAAATCAACAATCTTCATAAACTTCCACCCTCCGAATCATCGCTTTGATAGATGCCCCAACGGCAGCTAGCGCGTAGAAAAGAGATTAGAGTTTAGGCATCCTACCATCCGCAAATTTGAATAGAATACATTCGACTTTTAAAGTGAATTCAGTATATACGGTTAAATTATATCACTGCTTGTCATCCATGATGCTTTTAAATGTTATACTCTTTTTGAGGTGAAAATATGAGACATATTGTTGCAATTGGCGGCGGGGAAATTTCGAAATTTGAAACTTTCGAGATAGACAAAAGAATAGTCGAAATAACCGGGAAAATAAGGCCGAATGCTTTGTTCATACCAACCGCAAGCGGAGAACCATCTGAATACTGTCAGACTTTTGAAGAAATTTACGGAAAACGCCTCGGATGCAAAACAGATGTACTCTTTTTGACAACTAAGGCGGTAAACAAAGATGAGATTGAAGACAAGATACTTTCGGCCGATCTCGTGTATGTGGGCGGCGGGGACACAAGAATGATGATGAATGTTTGGAATGAAAAAGGAGTTGACAGGTTGATCTCTGAAAGATACAAAAAAGGCCTTGTGCTTTCCGGACTGAGCGCCGGTGCCATATGCTGGTTTAAATATGGCTTCAGTGATTCTGAAAGATTTTCAAATTCAGATCAATGGAATTACATCATTGTCGAAGGTCTTAACCTTGTCGATGGAATATTCTGCCCGCACCTGAACGAAGAAAACAGAAGACCTGAATTCACAAAATTCATGATGGATTTTTCAAGCACCGGATTTGGAATCGAAAACAAATGCGCGCTGGAAATAGAAGGCGATGAATTCAAAATAATATCGTCGGGTGGAAATGCATTTCTTTTCAAAGATAAAAAGATCGAACCTTTGAATGCCGGAGAAAATTATAAATTCAAATCAGTGGCATAAACAAGTTTTAACCTTTTTGAGCAAGAATTCTCCCATTTCTATAAGTGGTGGGAGCATGTCACATTGATAGATCTGGCTCCGGTGTAAAGCATATGATATGCCCCCAAAGTTGATACAGTCAAAAGTAGAGACCTTGTACTTATGAATGTATCATTGCAGGATCAACGTTGATCCTGCAAAAGTCGAATTCAGTAAGACCTAAGATAGAATTTTACCGGT
>JAJYYZ010000073.1 GCA_021800445.1 bacterium
CCTCTGATCAAATCGATGTTAAGAGTGATTATGATCTGTTAGAGACAAACTTTCAGATAGAAGAGGCAACTTAAAATGCTTAAATCTGTTCGTAACATTTACCGTAATCTTGACGCACATCATGAGTATAATACTGTGTATAATATCACTGGTATTTTAGCTTCAACTAGTGAAGTAATAGCTTCTATTACCTTTTTCCATGAACCGTGAACACCTACAATTTGATCATGGTATTTTGGATTTGGGGCATGCAAACTTATCTGTACTGAATGAGCTCCACCACATTGAAGGAAGCGGTTTATGTTTTTAGAAAGTAAAGTTCCATTTGTCATTAAAGTAATGTCAAATCCAAATTCGTTTCCTAAAGCAATTATATCCCATATATCGTCCCTCACTAATGGTTCCCCACCACTTAATGCTATAGATTTAATGCCAATATTTTTCATAGAATTCATAACATTCTTTATCTCTGAATAGGTTAATTCTTTCATTTGCGAATTTGTGGTATTCGCAGCCACAGAGCAAAATTCACATTTCAAATTACATGCATCAGTTAATTCCCAAGTGACTTCTTGAGGTGGTAATACATCCACTCCAAGAATGTTTCTCAATTTTGAATATTCACTAATGTCAGGTATTTTTATCACCTTCTATTGTTTCTATAATATCGTATTTTATGAACAACTGAATTATGTCGTAAATATCTTTTTTAATTTGGTCAATATCAGCATCATATTTTTTGTGTAAAACATCAACTATATCTTCGAAACTGTGTTTTCCATCGCATAATGATAATATTTCTAAAGCTGTTTTATTTAGAAAAAAGTTTTTTTCTATAACACCGCCAGTTCCTATTCGCGTTGCTATACGCTTTGCCGAATAAAAGGTCACAATATTTTTTCTCCCTTCTTAAGAGAAGTGCCTGTGTATTTTGAGAACAAATATTATTGGCGCAGATATAATTACTGATTTATACTTATTTTAATCGATGCATCCTCCACCGCATCCTCCACCGCATCCTAAGCTACATGCATCAGCAGTTTTAACCAAAACAAGTATTTCTGGCTTTTCATAAATTATTTTCTTCATATGTTTTCCCTCCTTTCTTTTCAACTTCTTTCCTATTCCTATGTTTTAAAAGATCATGTATTGGGGGTTGAGGTGAGTCTAATCTAAATTGTATTTGCTCTTATCATTTAATACACAGGCACTTCAGCAGGTTGTGTCAAGCATTGGGTTGACTTCATCGTGCTTGTTGAGTTACTTTACCGTTTTCCTTCTCGAAAATCCCTTCTCGAGCATAGAGATGAGGTCATTAAATTCCTTTCTTCCTCCAGGGGATGGTCTGAGGATAAGGCTAAGTTTCTCGTTTTACAATTAGAATCTTCTATAGGCCTTACGGATTCTTTCGATACTGATTCGACAATCATCTCTACTTTGGTGAATAATCTAAAGATACTGAAAGACTCAATCAAAGATATTGACAAACAGATAGAAAAGATATTCTCCTCTTTTCCTCACAACCCCATCTCAACAATTCCAGGAATGGGAAATATAACCCAAGCAACGGTAATATCCGAAATAGGAGATATACAAAAATTCCCAACTAAAGAAAAATTTGTCTCATTCCTAGGTCTTGACCCTGTCATTCGCCAAAGTGGGAAAAGTTTCCACTATGGTGGAATATCTAAGAAAGGAAACTCTTCCCTAAGGCGCCTTTTTTACAATTTCGCTGTTAGAACTTTGAGATTCATTCCAAAGTACAGACTTAAGTACGATGAAATGAAAAAGAGAGGAAAACATCCTAAGGTTATTCTCACAGCTATTGCTAGAAAATTGGCAGAACTCGTTTATGCAATATGGAAGAAAGGAGTTGATTTTGACCCTTCTATGCCTTAATTTCAATGACCAATGATATCTTTTATTCTCATTTAAATTCATTCCTATTTAGCTCTTGACTTATTAGAGTATCCTTTCATCATCTAACATTGAGTAAATTCAATTTTGAAACTTCTTGATATTCCTTAATTCTTTTTTTGCCCTCACCCCGCAATAATTTGCCACTAGGACGTAAAATTTTTATAGCCAAAATTCTTTCAACCAAGGTGACAGGCATGTCGCGGAACTTTTCAGATGTGTTTCCTTTTCAATTTCCCTGTGATGCTCCACTGTATAGATACACTGCCCTCCTACACATTTTGTCGACGTCTGAAACTCAACAGGCACCTCTTGTTGCATTACCACATCCTCCACAACAGCAGTTTGAGGATTTTTAGAATCTGCGTTACTTGTCCCTCCGCCATCATCGCTAAAGCAAATGGTCGTGTTTGAAAGAAAAATCGTAAAGGATAAAACTAAAATCACTAAAGCGATCAACATCTTCCATTTCATCTTTACCACCCTGTTTTCAGGATAGCACTATACTTTCTGAGGGTCAAATTTAGCGATCTTGCAAAGCCTTATAGAATAAGGATTTGCAGTAGGCTAAAATTGTAACAAATATGCATTTTGGGCGCTTTTAAGTGTATAATTTTGTGTGCTTGCCAATTTTTCAAGTGGTGGTGGAGCTTTGAAAAAAGTATTTTGGGATGTATTTCGAGTTGTAAGAATGTATGGTTCATTTTCAGTGCCTTTCATAAATTGTTGTCTAAAAGATGGTATCCTGAAACAAGAAAGAGATTTTCTTCTGTCTTTAAAATATTCGTATGAATCTAAAAACAAAAAAGCTTTAAAGATAATCAATGCAAGGTTAAGAACAAAGCCAAGTAATTCTATGTCGTACTTGCTACTGTTCAGGAAGCTAAAACTGCTAAGAAATTTGAGAAAAAATGATAAAGCAGATGATATCTATCAATATCTCAGAGATAACATAGCAAATATATCTCCGAACGTAAGAGACTTCATCATTTCTGAACTGATCGGTCATTGCGCTATGAGCGATCTTATAAAGAATTGTCTTGGGAAGTTTCACGTGGATGGAAGTTGCTTAAACGACTCGGCAAAAGTATTCGTTGAAATGTCGACATCGGTCAAAAATGATTAAAAACATCGAACGAAAATGAACGAAAACATCAAACGAAAATGAACAGTTTCATCAATCTGAATTGAATGGTACCATCTGAATATCTCATTGTATTGGAGGTA
>JAJYYZ010000074.1 GCA_021800445.1 bacterium
GCGCTTTGTCCGGATATAACCTGAAGCGATAAGCCTTATGCTTTATAATCTTTATCACCTTGGCTTTCAATATACTTGCTAATCATGTCTATATTTAATCAAGACAAGATGGTAATACATGCTGACGGATGATTCTATCTGATTCCATTCTAACACAAATCAAAGAGCGATCCATCTCACCACTTATAGAAGTGGGAGAATTCTTGCTTAAAAAGGGTTAAAGAATCAAGAAGTTAATGTGACATATTCTTCACCTGTTTTGGGCTTTGTTAAGTTTTCATCCTTATCAGTTGTTTTACTTTATCTGGAGTTAGACGGCCATCCAACAAAATTTGCAGTCGAATAATCTAAGAAGTTTGTCCTATTCCTATTTGCTATATGCTATACGCCACATGCTGTTTTTACTGATTTGGCATTTTTCCAAACATTTCCTTTATCTCTGCTTGTCTTTCTTTGCCGTTTATTTCGTTAATGGTAGAGTAAGTGCTGCCATTTGATTGATGCTTTTGCACTTTGAAATGTCTGTCAGCCACTGCCGCTATCTGTGACATATGAGTTATGACTATTACCTGAGTGTTTTTGGATATTTCTTTCATTTTTGTTGCCACAACATCCGAAGTTCGTGGCCCAATCCCTGTTTCTATTTCATCAAAAACAAGGGTCGAAATTGGTAAATTACCGCTTATCGATGATTCTATCGCAAGGTAAAGCCGCGACATTTCGCCGCCTGAAACTATCTTTGACACCGACGTTTCGGGCATTCCTGGGTTCATGGATCCGGTGAATTCAATTTGATCTTTGCCATTTTGCGTAAAATCGGTCTCTTTCTGAATAAAAGAAATGTGGGCATTTTGCATCGAGAGATCTTCGAGATTCTCATTTATGCGTTTTACAAGTGTTTCTGCGGCTAATCCACGCATTTGCTTTATTTCAAGGGCTATTGTTTTCATCTGATCCATCAAATTGGCAAAATCTTCCCGGACATTTTTCAATTGGATATTTACTTCATTCAACTGTTCGTACCTGTTTTTCAATTCTCCTAATCTTTCATTTACATTTGAAAGTCTCGGACCGTATTTTCTTTTCAATTTTTCTATCTGATTGATTTTTTCTTCCAAATCATAGAGTTTTTCTTGATCAAATTCAAGGGAATTTGCATAATCGGTGGTATTCTTTTTGAGATCCATCAAGGATGCTTTGATTTCTTCAATCATCTTCAAGAATGGCAGATGTTTATCTATTTTTTCCATTTCTTTTACGTTTTTTAAAACCAGTCCAAGAATAGGTTCAATTCCATTTTCTCCCCAGACGAGATATTCCGTTTCTTTTATCATCTTTAGAATATCGACGATTCCGGATTGCCTTTTGTATTCATCTCTGATATCGTTATATTCCTCGTCTGAGATCAAGAATTTTTCTATATCCGAAATTTCCTGAGAGATATTTTCTATTTCTGTTTCAAGATTGGTGGATTCGTTGGTTTTTATAAACTTCGAAATTTCAACATATCTATTGTAAAGTACCCTGTATTTTTTGAGTTGATTGTAGATGGTCGATGAAAATATGTCCACAAAATTTGTATGATTTTTTGGATCTTTTAGAATTTGAGAGATACCTTGATTGTGTATATCCATCCAGCCGCTAACGTGATTTTTCAAATCGGCAAGTGTTATCATCTCGCCGTTCAATCTTGCGCTCATTCTTGACGGACTTATCTTTAGGTTTATCACGAATTCTTCCCCGTTTATCAAAAAACGTGATTCTACCTCACTTTTTTCTGTCAAAAATTCATTTTTTTCTCCAAGCAGGGATTTTAAAATAGAAAGGAAAAGTGATTTCCCAGAACCACTTTCCCCCGTTATAACATTCATTTTATCTGAGAATTCTATGTCTATATCTTCAAAAAGGGCAAAATTTTTCGCGTGTAATTCAAGTATCATCTAAGCCTCTTCTTATTCAAAAACTTTTTTACCTTCTATGTATACCTTTTCAACCCTTGACTTCATGTCAAATGGGTGCCCGCTCCAGACAACCACATCGGCATCTTTTCCATTTTCTATCGATCCAACTCTGTTTTCGATGCCAAGAATCGTCGCTGGATTTATGGTAAGCATTTTCAAAAGGTCTTCCGTTTTTGCACCCTGTCTCATCGCCGCTGCTGCTTGAACGGAGGCGTATTCAAGTGGAATAACGGGATGATCGCACATCAACGCCGTTAATATGCCATATGAGTTCAATATCTTTATTGATTCCATAGTCATGTCTTTTAATTCTCGCTTCGTTCTGAAGGTCAAAAGCGGTCCAACCACGACAGGAATCTTTTTCGCTTTAAGTGTATCGACGATCTTATACCCTTCGGTCCCGTGTTCTATAACGAATTTGAATCCAAATTCTTCTGCTATTCTTGAGGCTGTAAGTATGTCATCGTAACGGTGAGCATGGATTCTTGCAGGCATTTCTCCTTTTAAAACTTTTTCACCTGCTTCGAGTTTTAGATCTCTTTCAACGAAATGCTTACCATCTTTCTGAACATTTTCCTTCTTTTTCATGTAATCCTGCACTCTGGTAAAATAGGCTCTTATTACGGCTGCTACACCTAATCTTGTTAATGGAGTCTTTTTTTGATCCCCGTATACTCTTTTTGGGTTCTCTCCAAAGGCCATTTTCAATCCAGCCGGTTCTCTTATTATCATCTCATCCACAATTTTAGATTTGAATTTTATTATAGCACCCTGACCTCCAACCGGATTTGCGCTTCCCGGCACTATCATGACAGTTGTTATTCCTCCGGAAAGCGCTCTTTCTATGGCGGCATCTTCTGGATTGAACCCGTCGATTGCTCTTACATCTGCCGTTACAGGATCTGTCCATTCATTACCATCGGATGAGACCGGCTCGTTGACTCCTTCTTCCCATAAACCTATGTGAGAATGTGCATCTATGAATCCGGGTAACAGATATTTACCATCTAACTCATGATGTGCGTGAATGTAACGACGAATGTTAAGAACAGATTTAAAGTTCTTTGACAAGCGAGTTTTTATTGAAAAGCCAGCCACATTCGGCTTAGAATATTTCTAACAGAGAAAATCTAAGGA
>JAJYYZ010000010.1 GCA_021800445.1 bacterium
ACATAAGATGATGCTTAATACCACACCCGCACAATACAAATCTGAATTCGAATGGCTCAATGAAGTAGATAGCCTTGCACTTGCGAATGCACAATTGAACCTGCAAAGGGCATTCAAAAACTTCTTTCAGCACCAGACTGAATTCCCGAAATTCAAAAGCAAACATCGCGGAGATAAATCTTACACGACGAACAATCAGAATGGAAGTATACGAATTGAGGATGGAAAATACATAAAACTACCGAAGATAGGTCTTGTTCGCATTAAAGTTCACCGTCAGATTCCGCAAAGTTATAACATCAAATCCTGTACGATATCTCAAAGTCCAAGCGGAAAATACTACGTAAGCATTCTGACCGAATACGAAACAGACACACAACCTGTCAAAGTAATTGAAGAGGATAAAGTCATAGGGTTGGATATGGATATGAAAAATCTCTTTACCGATAGCCAAGGTAACAGAGCAGGATATCCGAGATATTACCGTAAGATGCAAGACAAACTTTCAAAATGGCAACGGAAACTTTCAAAGTGTGTTAATGGGAGCAATAACTATTACAAGCAAAAACGAACTGTGGCAAAATTGCATGAGAAAGTCGCGAATCAAAGGAGAGATTTCTTACACAAGTTAAGCAATCGGATAGCCAACGATTACGATGCGGTGTGTATAGAAGATCTCAACATGAAAGCGATGGGACAGTGCTTGAATCTGGGAAAGAGCGTTTTCGACAATGGATGGGGGATGTTCACATCTTTTCTCAAATACAAGTTAGAAGATAAAGGCAAAGTGCTTGTAAGGGTAGACAAATGGTATCCGAGTTCTAAGAGGTGCAGTGTATGCGGATATGAAAAAGAAAACTTGACTTTGGATATCAGGGAATGGGAATGTCCGAACTGTCATACCATCCATGACAGAGACATAAATGCTGCGGTAAATATAAAGCGTCAAGGATTACGCATGATGAGTTATGAATTTGAGAACCGTGGGACACACGGGGATAGCTCGTTGATACTTAGCACAGGGGTGCTATTGAGCGAGAAGCCCCCACTTTTATAAGTGGTGGGGGTATGTCACACGGTACATGGAAATTCTTCACATCAGACAATGAAATAAAGGATTTTAAAGATGTCTTTGAGGATCAGATCGAGATCCCATCATGTGTTGAAGAATTTTTTGATCACAAGAAATACATGCTTTTCAAAAAAGACTTTGTTATCGACTTTGATCCTCAAAAAAGGTACTTTCTTAACTTCGATGCGGTTGATTATCATGCAGATGTTTTTATCAACGGTAATTTTCTTGGCTCTCACGATGGAGGTTATACTCCTTTTTCGTTTGAAATAACAAAATTTTTGAAGAGAGAAAATGAAATCATCGTTCAGGTGCATGATTTGGACGAAGAAATGGCAACCGAAATTTTACACGGAAAACAGAATGGAATCCCAAACTGGTACGGAAATATAAGCGGTATATGGAGAGATGTTTATATAACTGAAAAAGGAAGAGATTTTTTTGATGATCTTTACGTAGACTCATCTTATCTTAAACATTCGCTAAAAATCCATGGAAGTTTGGAAAATAAAGCAAATTCAAAGATAAGGGTTATTCTCAAAGATGAAGAACGGGTCTTGATCGATAAATCGAATCTTTGCGATTCCAAGGATTTTATTTTTGAGTTTTCTTTTGATAATATTATGCCATGGTCATTCGACAGTCCAAAATTGTACTCGCTCCAACTTGAATTGATTGAAGCGGACGAGGTCGTAGATCGCTGGGAATCAAAGATCGGATTTCGGGATATTGAATCGGTAAACGGTAAGGTACTTTTGAATGGAAAAGAAATCTTTATACGTGGCGCGCTTGATCAGGATTTCTATCCGGTTACTTTATACACGACGCCATCGATAGGTTATCTAAGAGATGAATTTTTGAAGGCAAAACAGATAGGGCTAAATCTTTTGAGATGCCATATCAAAGTGCCAGATAAAAGATATTTGGATCTTGCAGATGAAATCGGCCTTTTGGTATGGGAAGAAATTCCGAATTTCGATAAATTCAGTGAAAAATCCACTCAAGAATATGAAAAAACTTTGTTTGAAGTAATAAAAAGGGATTATAACCACCCTGCTTTTGTCATATTCACGATCATAAACGAAAGTTGGGGAGTCGATCTTTCAAAGGCAGATCACAGAAATTGGATGTTTAAAATGTACAAAAAGGCAAAAGAGATGATCGGCAATAGACTTGTTGTGGATAATTCTGCATGCTGCAATAATTTTCACATTGAAAGTGATCTCAACGATTTTCATTTTTACAAATCTCTGGATCATTTTGAGGATTGGGATTCAGATCTTTCAGGATTTGCATCCGGTACCTTCAAAACATTTTCACCCTATGGAGATTCAAAAGAAAGCGGCCAAGAGCCCAAACTGATCTCAGAATTTGGAGTGTGGGGCCTTCCCGCATTCATACGGGATATCAAAAGAATGAATAGAACATTCAGAGATATCAAAGAAACTGTTCCGGATGGAGTCGAAGATCGCTTTTTGAGTTCATCCCTTTCGGGGCATTTTAAAAATTACGAAGAATTTGCCATTTTAGCGCAAAAGGAACAATTCAACGCTTTGAAGTATCAGATTGAAGAGATGCGTCTTCATAAAGAGATAAAGGGATACGTCGTAACTGAATTTACCGATATATTCTGGGAAGCAAATGGTTTACTCGACATGAACAGAAGGCCAAAGTGGGGCTTTGAACTGCTTAAATGGATAAATTCTGATATCCTGATAATACCCAGATTGAAAAGATACAACTTTTACAAAGATGAAGAAATCGATCTTGAGATGGCAATTTCAAATTATTCAAATATATCCGGAAAATTTGATCTTGAGATTGATTTTGAAGAAGACAAAGTCGTAAAAGAAATCAATTTGGCCGGCAAAATAACACATGTAAAAGCGTCTTTAGAGGCAAAAGAAATAGGGCTTAAAAAAATTTGGTTCAGGCTAAAAAAAGAAGATGAAATTCTGTCACAAAATTACATAGAAGTGGGCATTTTTAAAAGTTCAGGTAAAAATCATCAGGGTAAGATCATAAACATAGAAAGTCCTGGAAAGTACAATTTTGGAGATGCAACGGTGGAAGTTATGAAGAAAAAAGACTTTCTTGATGGCAACTGGATATCCAATTTCAACTGGATGGATCCAAAAACCTTTGGCGATCTTTCCGAAAACGGTGTTGTAGATATGCGTCATGTACATCTTTTGAGAAACGATCTTTTAATGCACGTGACGGGACATAGTGAAATACTTTTCGGCGCAACTTATGGCTGGATTTACGGTGATTTCGCTTATTTGACCAAAATTCATAAAGAAGATGAAGAGATCATCCTTACCACACTTGCGTTTTCTGAAGATGATCCGATGAGTGGCGCCTTAAAAGACGACTTGTTCTAAATGTGACATACTCCCACCACTTATAGAAGTGGAGGCTTCTCGCTCAAAAAGGTTAAAAATTAGAGAAACGGAACTACGATTAGCTCTTTAGATAAAAGGAGAGTTATTTTGCTTTAATCTTTCATAAACCGGAAAAACGAGTAAATATGTCCAAAAATTGTCTAAATTCAAGAATTGCCTTTTTTGTAAAACAGTGTAAAATAATTGTTGAAACCGATTCCGGTATCGATTGCGGAATCTAAAAGGAGGAGAAAAAGTATGAAGAAACTTTTGATTTTCGTACTTGTGTCTGCCTTGATTGTTGCAGGACTTTCGGCATTTGGGCAGGAATTCGCGAATATCTTTCCGCCGGTATCAAATGTTAAATACGGTGGAACTTTGAGGGTTGTTACGACATGGGGGCCTGTTGCATTCAACTTAAATCCATTCCAACCATCGGGTCAATCTTTGGGGATGGGGCCTGTTATGTACGGTACGCTATTTCTTGTTCAGCCTTACAATGGAGCCATGACTCCGTTTTTTGGAACAAATTACGAATGGAGCAACAACAATTTGGTTTTGACCGTCACAATTCGTCAGGGTCTTAAATGGTCTGACGGACAGCCTTTCACGCCTGAGGACGTTGCCTTTACTTTCAACTATTTGAAGAAATATCCGGCACTTGACACAAACGGTATATGGTCAAGCATTTCCAATCTTCAAAGTGTCGCAGCCTCCGGGAATAACGTGATTTTCACATTCTCAAAACCAAACACTCCGCTCTTAATCCAGATTGCGCAAATTTCAATCGTCCCAGAGCACATTTGGTCATCGATAACCGATCCTACGAAATTTCTCAATCAAGATCCGGTTGTCGCAGGACCCTTCCTTTACGTCAAAGGCAGTTACAATTCGGCCAATTACACGTTTGAACTTGTCAAAAATCCAAATTTTTTCATGAACACGCCTGAATTTGGAAATAGACCTTTCATAGACAAAATAGAAGTCAGATCTTTGATAGGCGGGCAACCTTTGCAATATTTGTTAAGAGGAGATGCTGATTGGTCATATTACGGCAGCGGAATAGATCCTTACACACTTTGGTACAACAGAAATCCAGCCACGAATAAATTCTGGTGGCCGACTTCCAACGGGAACTTGCTGTATTTGAACACTCAGAAATACCCATTCAACAACGTCGCTTTCAGAAAAGCGGTTTCTATGGCAATAGACAGAAAATCTCTTGAAGACAAAGCATATTTTGGTACCGGCGGTTACACTCAGAATCCAACGGGAATAATTCCCGCTCAACAAGCGGAATGGCTTGACCCAACTTTGACAGCGCTTGCATCATCTCTTAACAGTTTCAACGTTCCAGAGGCTCAAAAGATCCTTGCCGCTGCCGGATTCACTAAAAACGCTCAAGGACAACTCTGCGGTCCTGATGGGAAACCCCTTCCGACGTTTAAGATTCTTGTCGGAGCCGGCTGGGGCGATTTCATAACGATGGCACAGATAATAACAAGTAACCTTTCACAACTTGGCATAACAACAGTTACAGATCAAGAACCATGGGATACATACATCTCCAGTGTTATGACCGGAACGTATGAAATGGTCATTTCTTGGGAAACAGGTTCCGGTCCGTCTCCTTATTACCTTTACTATTACGAATTTAATCCGGCCTTCTCCGCAACAACGATCGGACAAAATGCAAGTTCCGGATGGTCAAGGTATACAAATCCTCTCATAACCGACGCTTTGCAGACCTATGCTCAAACGAGTGATCTGTCACTTCAGAAACAGGCAATGGCAACGATAGAAAGAATAGTTTTGCAAGATGTTCCATACATTGTACTTACCAACAGGACAGATTTCATGGAGTACAGCGAAAAAACATTGACCGGATGGCCTTCTGCAGAAAATCCTTACGCCGGTGCTGGAAATATCGACTGGGCAGATGCGCTTGCAATAGTTTTGAATGTACATTTAAAATAAGTTAAAATTTGGGAGAGGGTAATCCCTCTCCCTTGACTTTTTGAAAGGAGAGTGCAATATGAAGAAATACGTTATATCACTACTTGTGATTTCGATGCTTTTGCTAAGTCTTGCCGCTTTTGCCGACACAGTCCAACTTCCGACATACAACGGTCCGGCAGTAACGCTTACGTTTTGGTCATGGGTGCCGGGAATAAGTAATTCAATAGCTGCGTTTGAAAAAGCTTATCCGAATATAAAAATTAACTATGTCAATGTTGGTGCGAACTTCACCGAATACAACAAATTGTTGACGGCTTTAAGCGCAGGTTCAGGCGCACCCGATGTTGCGCAGATCGAGTATCAAGTACTTCCGACTTTCATTTCTTACGGCGGCCTTGTTGATCTTACGAAATACGGAATAAATAAATATGAATCTCTTTTTGTTCCGTGGACGTGGAATCAGGTAAAGAGCGGAAATGGTGTTTACGCTGTTCCGCAAGATACGGGACCACTTGCTCTTGCATACAATAAAGCTATATTTGCAAAGTACGATTTGACCGTACCTACAACTTGGGAAGAATTTGAGAAAGATGCCCAAAAGCTTTACCAGGAATCAAACGGTACCGTTTACATGACGAATTTCAATGCCATCGGTGCAAGCAACGTTAACTGGCTCGTAGGACTTATATGGGCAGCCGGCGGTCAACTTTGGACGTCCAACGGAAATAATTGGGTGCAGACTATTAACTCCCCGATAGCCAAAAAAGTTGTCAGTTACTGGGGCAACATGGTAAATAAAGGGTACATATCATCTTACGAGCCATTTACAAGCGATTGGTACAATGCCATGTCGAATGGTAAAATTGCAAGTATGATAAGTGCTGCATGGTTACCGTTACTTCTTGCGAATAATTTGAGCAACCAGTACGCCGGGCAATGGCAAATAGTTCCATTGCCGTACTTTGCAGGTGAAAAATCGACGAGCGGTAACTGGGGAGGATCGACCGATGCGGTAACGGTCCAATCGAAATATCCTGAAGCGTCTATGATATTTGCGCTTTGGCTGAATGCGAATCCTACTTCAACTACTCTTGATAATGAGAATGGTGGACTTTTCCCTGCAGCTATAACTGGACTTGAAGATCCGACAATGCACAACACAAGTACCAATACAGATAAATTTTTTGGCGGTCAGGATGTAAATCAAGCGTTCTTTGATGCATCGGACATCGTTAATGTTAATTTCGCATGGGCTCCGTGGGCTAACTATTTCTTTAATTCCTTTGCAAACTACATGAATGAAGCACTCAGCGGAAAAATGACCTGGGATCAGGCAATGGATCAATTGCAGAGTTCGACTTTAAATTACGCCCAAACTCAGGGCTTTAACGTGAAGTAATTGTCTGAAAAGGGAGATGGATATCATGAAAAAAATAAAATTCCAAAAATCTTTACCGTTCGTCTTTCTGTCTCCCTTTTTAATTTTATTCGGTTTGTTTTACATAGCACCACTTGTCTACGGATTTTATCTCAGTTTGTTTCACAGATATGGTCTGAGACCGGCCACTTTCGTAGGACTGAAGAATTATGTTCAAGTTTTTAACGATGCCAATTTTTGGTTCTCGATTTTGAACATGACGAAGTTTTTCCTGATTCAGGGATCCATAATGATAGGCTTGGCTTTAATCTTCGCACTTTACATAGACAATGAGAAAAATCATTTCAGAGGATTATTCAGAATGATTTATTACATTCCTTTCGCAATACCGACGGCGATAAGCGGGATTCTTTGGGGGTTCATGTATTCAAAATCTTTGAGTCCTTTCCAATCCATATTTGGTCTTGTTGGATTGCATCCCAATTTTCTGTCGAGCGGATCGTTGTTCTGGTCGATAATAAACATTGTGACGTGGGAATGGGCCGGATACAACATGATAATCCTTTATTCTGGATTGCAATCGATACCGAGAGAACTTTACGAAGCCGCCCATATAGACGGAGCGAAAAGTTTCGACATAATAAAGTACGTAAAAATTCCCTTGATAGTACCTTCGTTGATATTATCGATAGTATTCACAGTTATAGGAACTTTTCAGATTTTCAATGAACCTTACGTTTTAGGAAGTATGACTTTTATTCCACCAAGTTTTACGCCTAACCTATATATATACACAACGGCTTTCAGTTACGGAAATTTCAATTATGCGGCTGCACTCGCAATTATTCTTGCACTTGTTACCTTTGCTGGTTCTATGGTCTTCATGCGTTTTGCAGGATTCAAGGAGGAGTAGAAAATGGACACGAAAAAATCTTTTTATTCACCGTCAACTGTTACAATGGTAGCTTTGATGTTTGTTGCAAGTGCTTATTTTCTTTTACCGCTTTTTTGGATAATCATCGCTTCCACCAAAAGCGACTCCCAGCTTTTCAGCACGAATCCTTTATGGTTCGCTCTTCCGTTTAACGCTTTAAATAATATTTTCAACACATCTTCTTATGACGGTGCTACTTTATGGAGATGGTTTTCGAATTCAATAATATATGCGGGAAGCGTAAGCGCAGGAACAACTTTGATATCCGCGATGGCAGGATTTGCATTTTCAAAGTATGATTTTTTTGGTAAAAATATTTTATTTTATATAATTCTTGGCGCTATAATGGTTCCGACAACAGCACTTGTTTTACCTGTTTATCTTCTCATGCACGGACTGAATCTCATCAACACGTACTGGGCGGTCATTTTGCCGTCGCTCGTGAATCCTTTTTCGATATATCTTATGAGAATCTTCTGGATGCAGGAATTTCCGAATGAACTTATAGATGCCGCTCATGTTGATGGAGCTTCAGATTTTACGATATTTTTCAGAATCGGATTGCCTCTTGTCAAAGGTGGGCTGGCAACGGTGGCGCTTTTCAGCTTTGTAAGCACGTGGAATAACTTTTTCCTTCCGCTTGTTGTTATAAGCAAAAGCAATCTTTTTCCGCTTACGCTTGGAATTTCTATATGGACTTCTCTCACGTCAACGGGAAGAGGGCCTTCTTACGGCGCCATAACGATGGGTATTTTGATCTCAATAGTGCCTTTGATTCTTGCATTCATACTTTTAAGAAGGTACTGGCAATCCGGCCTAAGTTCGGGTGCCGTCAAAGGTTAATTTTTCAATTTAATTGGAGGATTATGATGAAAAATCATAACGAATGGAAAGACGATCCTGAATTATTCCGTATCAACAGGGAGGATGCGCATGCAACTTTGGTGCCCTACCCGGATCCAAAAAGTGCGTTTGAAGATTTGCAAAATCCACCCGAGAAGCGTGGAATTCGTGTTGATTCTAAATACCTGAAATTATTGAATGGAAAATGGAAATTTCATCTCTCCAAAAATCCTGCAGAAAGACCTGTCGATTTTTACAAAACGTCTTACGACGTGAGTAAATGGAATGAGATAAACGTACCCGGCGAATGGCAGATGCAAGGTTATGATTATCCCATTTACACGAATATAACCTATCCATGGACTGGATACGAAAATCCTGAACCTCCGCATGCACCGACAATTTACAATCCGGTAGGGTCTTACAAAACTGTTTTTTCTATTCCCAAAGAATGGAAAAACAGAGAAATTTTTATTTCGTTTCAGGGCGTCGAATCGGCATTTTATATCTGGATAAACGGAAGATTCGTCGGATACAGCGAAGACAGTTTTACGCCGTCCGAATTCAACATAACCAAATACATCAAAACCGGAGAAAATGATCTGGCAGTTGAGGTTTATAGATGGTGCACAGGCAGTTGGCTTGAAGATCAGGATATGATCAGGTTAAGCGGTATCGTAAGAGATGTCTTTGTTTATTCAACTCCGAAAATTCACATGCGCGACTTTGAAGTTGTGACGGATCTGGACAGTCGTTATGAGAATGCCAATTTGAAAATTAAGGTCAACGTTCAAAGGTATTCCGAAGATGTTAAAGGCACTTTTTCAATAGAGGCTACACTTCATGATGAAAACGGAAAGCCCGTCTTTAATAGCCCGTTGAGCGTAAAGAAAAGATTTGCGTCTAAGGATGAAGTTGTGGCGGTGCTTGATCAAAAAGTTATGAATCCTAAAAAATGGTCTGCCGAATATCCGAACCTTTATTCTCTAATTCTGACTTTAAAAGACTTGGAAGGAAAAGTAATTGAGTCCGAAGGATGCAAAGTCGGTTTTCGAAAATTCGAATTGAAAGACAATTTCATGACGATAAACGGAAAAGTTATAAAATTCAAAGGTGTAAACAGACATGAATTCGATCCAAGAACGGGAAAACATGTGCCTGCCGAGACCATGATAAAGGATATAACTTTAATGAAGCAATTCAACATAAATGCCGTCAGAACTTCCCATTATCCCAACGATCCTTTATGGCTTGATTTATGTGATGAGTACGGCCTTTATCTTATAGATGAAACGAATCTCGAAACCCATGGCGTAAGAGATACGGTGCCGGCGAGCGATCCTCAATGGACAAATGCGTGTCTTGACAGAATTCAGAGCATGGTCGAAAGAGACAAAAATCATCCTGCCGTTTTGATATGGTCTTTGGGGAACGAAGCAGGGCACGGTACGAATTTCAGGCTTATGTCAGAGTGGGCGCACATGAGAGACAGTACAAGGCTTGTCCATTATGAAGGAGACAGTTCCGTCGCGGACATGACAAGCGAGATGTATTCGCCTGTCGAAAGAGTAGAAGAATACGCCAAATCAAGTAATTCGAAGCCTTACATCCTTTGTGAGTATGCCCATGCCATGGGAAACAGCAACGGAAACCTTCACAAATACTGGGATTTATTCAGAAAATATCCAAAACTTCAGGGGGGATTCATCTGGGATTGGGTAGATCAGGCGATATATGAGCCCATCCCTTCCGGAAAAGGTGAATATCTTGCTTACGGAGGAGACTGGGGAGACAACCCAAACGACGGAGATTTTTGCGCAGATGGGGTAATCTTCGCGGATAGAACTCCAAAACCTCAGGCCGAAGAAGTACGTTATCTTTACAGAAATATCGTTGTTAGACCTGTTGACCTTTTGAACGGAGAGGTTGAGATCTTCAACGAATATCTTTTCACAAACGTGAATGCTTTCAAATGCGAATGGGTAATCAAGGAAAACCATGAAATCGTTAATTCGGGAAATCTCGATATCGACGTCAAACCACTTGACAGCAAGAAGATCAAAATTCCTTACGGAAAAATACAGATTCATGCCGGTTGTGAATATTTCCTTGAGATGATTTTCAGCCTAAAAGAAAAAAGCAAATGGGCGCCTGCCGAATATGAGGTCAGTCACGATCAATTTAAGATACCCTTTGTCGTACCTGTACTTCACGTTCAAAAACATGCACCGGAGGAGTTAGACTTTTTTGATTTAGAAGATCGTCTCGTTGTAAGATCCAAACATTTTGGAATTGCCTTCGATAAAACATCCGGTACAATGCATTCTTTGAAATTCAAAGATCGTGAACTTGTTGTTTCAGGATTAAAGCCTAATTTTTGGAGATCGCCGACGGATAACGATCATGGCAACAGAATGGAAGAAAGACTTTCAACGTGGCGCGATGGCGCGATGAAACGAAAGATAAACAATTTTGAGTGTGAAAAAGTCGGAGACCAAATCAAGGTGAACACCGAATTCATAATACAGACTTTAAATCCTTCGCTTTGCAGGATAAGTTACAGCATAGACGGCCATTGCGGCATATCCGTCTTTTTTGAGTTGATTCTGGGAGACGATTTACCGGAAATACCCGTTGTAGGGATGGAAATGGTTATTCCAAAAACATTCGACAATCTCGCGTGGTATGGCCGAGGCCCTCATGAAAATTATTGGGACAGAAAAAAATCGGCAAGGATAGACCTTTACAAATCAAAAGTGAAAGATCAATTCGTGAATTACATAAAACCATCCGAGATGGGAAATAAAACGGATGTAAGATGGCTTACGTTAACCGATGATGAACAACTCGGTTTGATCTTCGCAGGCGATCCTGTTTTTGAATTCAGTGCTCTACCCCATTCCGTCGAAGATCTGGAAAATGCAAAACATCCTTACGAATTGCCTACAAGAAATGAGATCTTTCTTCACATAAATTATGTTCAAATGGGTGTAGGCGGAGACAACAGTTGGGGCGCAAAAACGCATCCTGATTTCACGCTTTACGCAAACAGAACTTACACATATGCGTTCAAATTCAAACCAATTTACGGAAGAGGTGGAGAAATTTGAATTTATTTGGTAAACCTTTGGATTACGGAGTTCGAAAGGGAAAAGTCGGTTATTTAGAAGTTAGCCTTTCAATCACACAAAAAGACGGGTATGAAATAGAAATCGAGATCGAAAACACAACTGAAGATCCAAAATTCATGGGAGATTTCAAAATCGGTGATTTTGAGGTTTCGGAAAAGATTTTGATGAACAATTACCAATCATGGGGACCATGCACTTTTGTAAAGCCATCAGAAATAATCAAAAGTATGCATGGATTGAGTGCGAATTTTTTCGCTTCTCCAGTTCCATGGGAATTCAAAGACGGCGTAATTTCAGATTATTTCATGGCCGATGATAAAACATTTGCCGGCTTTCTTTCTTCAAAGGTAACCCATCCGTACTTCAAATGGCATGATGGGATAGTGGATGTAAAGATTTACGTTGGAAAGCACTTAAAACCCCATGAAAAAATAAAAATTGAAACTCTGTGGGTGAAAGATTTTTCAAAACTTGAAGAAACGCTTGAACTTTACGCAAAAAAAGTTGCGAGTTCAAACACGATCAAAAAATCCGGACCTTTATTCGGTTGGGAATCATGGTACAGTTATTACCTGAACATATCTCAGGATTCGATCATCGACGAGTTAAACAGAACTTCGGAAATTGGCATGAAATATGAAGTCTTCCAATTAGACGATGGTTACGAAAAAGATATTGGAGATTGGCTTGAGACAAACGAAAAATTTCCGGAAGGTCTTGAATTTCTTTCAAAAAAAATCAAAAAGTCTAACATGATGGCAGGCATATGGACAGCGCCATTCAGCATTTCCGAAACTTCCTCGATCTTTAAATATCACAAAGATTTTCTGGTCAAAGATGAAAATGGTATTCCGATCGTCGCGTACGAAAACTGGAATAAAAAAATATACGCCCTCGATACCTCAAATCCGGACGCACGTTTTTGGCTGGGTGAAATCTTTTCGGCACTGAAAGGTTATGGGTATGAATTTTTCAAAATAGATTTTCTCTTTACTGGCATGATTTCAGGCAAGAGATTTCTCGATGTAACGCCCGTCGAGGCATACAGAATGGGCATGGAAAAGATAGCAGACGCCGTTGGAAATACGCATGTTTTGGGTTGCGGGGCACCCTTACTTTCATCGATAGGATATGTCGATTCAATGCGCATAGGTTGCGATACCGCTCCGGAGTGGAAAGGCGAATTGGACATGGGGATGCCGAGCGCAAAGTTCTCGATAAGAAACGCACTCACGAGAAACTTCATGAATGCGTGGTGGGTAAACGATCCGGATTGCGTTATGGCGAGGTCTTCGGAGACAAATCTGACGAATTCAGAAAGAATGATAAACATCTACATACCCGCGTTGCTCAATGGCCAACTTTTAGAAAGCGATTTTCTCGGGAAATTATCGGATGACGATCTCCACCTGCTGAGAGGATCTTTTAATTTCAGAAACGGCACATCGAAGGTTTTGCTTTCAGACAAAGAGAGATATGCCGTTGTGACAAAAAAAGCGATAAACGGTGACATCGTCTCATTTGTAAACCTTTCCGATTTCGAATGGAAAGTTGAAATTGAAAGATACAGGCCGTTTTTTGATAAAAAGACGGATGAATTCTTCGTACTTTATCCTTCGATGAAGCATGCGAAAAATGAGATCAAAATCGATCCTCATGCCGTCGCAATTATCATGCACCGTGGGAAAAGAAATCTCAGGCGTGATGACGAAAAAGAAGATGATGGAAGAGACATACATTATTATTGGGGTGAAGAATATGATGGAACTTCGACACAATCCCATAACCGATGAATGGATAATAATTTCATCCGAAACGCAAAAGAGGCCTGTGCTTCCACAAAAAGAAGCCTGTCCTTTGTGTCCAGGCGTGTTGGAAATGAAGCACGATTACGATCTGACAGCCTTTGATAACAGATATCCTGCCCTCAGACTTGATCCGCCGGAAATATCCAGATCTGATTCTGTCTTTGAAAATGCCCCGTCATATGGAAAATGCGAGGTCATAATGTTCACGTCAGATCACAACTCTTCTCTGTCAAGAATGCCCATTGGCCAAATAGAAAAACTCGTTTACGTATGGGAAGACAGAACGCGTGATCTCATGAAACACGAGAAGATAAAGTACATCTTTCCGTTTGAAAACAGAGGAAAAGAAGTTGGAGCCTCTCAAATTCATCCTCACGGACAACTTTATGCCTTTCCGTTTATACCGAAAAGGATCCAATCGATGATCGATGCGATAGGCAAATACAAGGGATGCGCGATATGCGATGTGATAAAGGCAGAAGAAGGCACCGAAAATATCATCTACGACGGTGAACATTTTATCGCGCTTGTTCCGTATTTTGCAAGATTTCCTTACGAAGTCCATGTTTATTCGAGAAGACACATCTCTTTTTTCACCGAAATGACGAATTCGGAGAAATTCGACTTGGCAGTCGCTTTAAAGGTCGTAACTTCCAAATACGACTCGCTTTTTGACAATGAATTTCCTTACATGATGGAGATCTTTCAATCACCTGTCAATCCGACAATGAAGAACTTTCATTTTCACATAGAATTCAATCCGCCGAAAAGAGACAAAGTTAACGTCAAATGGATGGCAAGCGTTGAAACCGGAACATGGGCTTTCATAAATCCGTTAACGCCTTCCGATGCCGCTAAAAGTTTAAAAAAAGCATCTTACACGATATGAATGGAGATGATGATCTTGACATACGTTTTCAGATCGCCTGGACGCATAAATTTAATAGGTGAACACACGGATTACAACGGAGGATACGTACTTCCGGCTGCGATAGACAAATACACGTACCTCACCTTTGAAGAATCGGATCATTTCGAATCTCATACAAGTGATCTTGGTAAGAGTGTCGAATTTTCGATCGATGCCCGAAAAGAAAAAGATACATGGGCTAATTATGTTAAAGGCGCAATTTTTCATTTGACAAAGTACGTCAAAAAACCCATAAGGCCTTTCAAAATTGACATATCAAGCACATTACCCATAGGGGCAGGCCTTTCGAGTTCTGCCTCTTTGATGGTTGGAATAATCTACGCGATCTCCAAAATTGAAAAACTCGATCTTGACAGAGAAAGAGTATCTCAAATAGCGCACGAAGCGGAGAATGAATTTGTCGGTGTCAACTGTGGGATAATGGATCAATATGCAGTTTCCCTTGCGAAAAAAGATACTTTCATTTTGATAGATACCTTAGATGGCCATTATGAATACGTTTCTGCAATGGGATTTCCAAGGATTACGATTGTAGACTCGGCCGTTAAACACGAACTCGCAAGTAGCGGATACAACACACGCAGAAACGAATGTGCCCGTACCAGCGAGATAATCGGTATGCAATTCAGAGAAATGACAGTTGATCTTGTAGAATCGAAAAGGAAAATACTTGGAGAGAATATTTACAAAAGGGCAAAACATGTCGTTGAAGAAAATCAAAGGGTACTTGATACGATAGCGGCCATAGAAGATAAAAACTGGGAAAAAGTCGGCGATCTTGTCAAAAAATCCCACGAAAGTTTGAAAAATCTGTTTGAGGTTTCAACGGATGAGATAGACTTTCTCGTCGACAGGATAAACGCTTTAGAAGAAGTTTACGGTGCGCGCATGATAGGTGGTGGGTTTGGAGGAAGTATAATCGTCATCTCTAAATCCGACGTCAACACACACCTAAAAGAAATAAATGCCGCTTACAAAAAACAATTTGGTATCGAAATGAAATTTTATCCCGTTAAACTGTCAAGTGGCGTTAGAAAAATCACTCTGTCTTGAATTTCTTTATGTCTTCATCCAAAGTTTCCGATGCTAATTCTATTTTTTTTGTCAAGTCTGAGATATCTGTCATAACATTTTTGCTTTCATCCAAACTTCTTGAGATCGAATCAAGCAACGAGATTGCTTCTTCAAGAAGTTTTATTTTTTCTTCGAAATCTTGATTGATCTGAGATCTTCGCGAATCGTTGGATTTCAAAACTTCTGATATCTCTCCAACATCTTTTGTCCTCTGTTCGAAGGTAAGGTTGACATTTTTTACCATATCGATTATTTTCTGGCCTGAGTCGAATAAACGACCTATCGATGCGACATCTGATTCTGTCTCTAAGGCTTTTTCGATCTTTTCCTGAAATTGCTTCGTTTCAACTTTTATTTCTTCAGATATTCTTGAAAATTCATCCGCAAATTCCTTCATCTCGGATTCCAAAAACGCATATTCGTCAGATCCAGATTTGGCCGATTTGATTGCGACATTAAGCGCCAATATCTTTGCCTGTCTGGTCATTGATTCGAATCTTTCTGTAAGATTGAAAATGGAAGCGTAAGACGCTTTTAATTCCTCTAAATATTTGGATTTGTTAACTGTTTCGTCTTTTGCGGCGGATAATTCCAAAACGAGATTTTCGATTTCTTTTTGTATTTTCGACAATTTTTCCAAATCATCCGGAGATCTATGCAAATCGTCAATTTTATCAATCGTGGATCTTTCCGATTCACCGACCTTTGAAAACCTTTCGGTTATTTCTCTCAATGCTTCTGACAAAGTGCTCGCCAGATTTTTTGATTTATCTATGTCTGTTATCGCCGCTTTTATTCCCGCAGCGCTTTTATCTTCCATAAAATCAACTTTTTGAAGACCATCTTTTAAATCTGACGTCGATCGTTTGATATTGACAAGCATTTCTTTTAAATAATCGATCATCTCATGAAATGATTTTTGAAGGCTCCCAAATTCATCCTTTTTACCCGTTTCTTCGATCTTAACACTCAAATCTCCTGTCTTTATCTTGTTGACAATATTTTCGAGATCTTTGAGATTTTTTTTGAAATCGAAGATCAAAAAGATCCCAAACACTATTACGCAAACTCCGGCCACAACTGTTATTATGAGCGTGATCGTCGTCAAATAGTTGAAAGCGTTCGAAACAGGATCAGACGAGATCTGTAAGTTATTCAGCGCCGTTTGTGTGTTTGAATTCGCTTTGTCAAAAAGTGAAGATAACCTGATATTCAGGGAATTAAAATATCTTTGCACATCTCCCGTCAATGAATCGATCACAAGGTCTCTTTGATTTGATATTTTTTGACTGTAAATATCGACAGTTGCAGAAACAGATTGGACTTCAGATAAAATACCTCTATCTTTCATCACAAGGTCAGTCAGTTGGGATGCAAGCGAATAATATCTGTCCAACAAAAGATTGGCATAAAAGACGCCGGCAGGATTTAACGCTCCCATGTTCATTTCGGTTTTGAAAGATTGAATGTAAGTTTTCATCAGCAAAAGTTGGTTATCCGCAGCATTCTGAGATGATGCGAGGTATATATTTTTGAGTGCGAGTTCCATCGATGAAACCATATTTTGACCTTGATCTGTTCCAACCAATATGGCAAGATTATCAAGGAGACTTTGGGTATCGGCGATGTTAAGTTGGCTTAAAGGCAGACGGGATATTTGCGAATTCAATTTTGCCTCGATTATTTGAGATTTAGTCGCAGGTAATGAATAAAGGTCATTTGCACTTGCGGCTATGGTTGTAAAATTTGTCTCTATCGTGGCAACGAGGGTTTTGTCCGAAACCATGAGCGCGGATATCTGACTTTCAATTTGTGCGTATTCGCTTTGAACATCTGAAAGATTCGATTGAAAAACTTTATATTGATTTTGATAATCGATGAGGGTGGCACTTTGTAAGAAGACAAGATCACCGGCATCTTTTAATTTCTTAAGATCGTAAGAAATTCCGGATGCGTCATTTGAAGCAGAAATCTGGTCAGTCATCGAAAGTGCGCCGGAAATCGATTTGTCAAAGAGATTATTTTGATTTTTAAGGATTGAAGTTGAATCGTTGGATAGACCAAATTCAAGTGTTGAAAAAGCATTTGAAATGGCAGATTTCAAATTCACGATTTGAATCGTTGAATCATACGCATTTTGCACTTCGTCGATCGAATTGTTTATTTTTGGAAGTGAATTTTGCAATTCAAAACTCTCAACATAAACAAAAATCGCCGTAACGCCAAGAGCGATAATCATGATAATCGTAAGAAGTGCTATCTTTGATCCAACCTTCATTTCCGACCCCCAACGATTCAAAGTCAAGATTTACATATATTATACCAAAATTTTGTGTAAAAATAGAATGCTAAATTATTATTGGCACATGGCAAGAAAGAGACATTAGGGGTTGGGGATTAGAGAAAAAAACAGCACGTGGCGGGTAGCCGGTAGTGGAAAAAGGCATCGGAGATTCTTTCCCGTCATCCCGCACTCGATGCGAGATCGCATTAGAGTGCTTAAAGGCGATTCCTTGTCAAGCAAGGAATGACAGACGTGATTGCAAATTTAAATTTTTTGGTGTATCAAAACCTTATCTCAGCGCCTATCGCACCGGACATATCAGGGCCAAGATGTGGTGGTGCGTAATAAAATTGGTCGCCTATCTCACCGTAAACTCTTATCAAATAAGGGAAAGAAAGCAATACATCCGTGCCAAAATGTACATACCCATAACTTTGGAAATCACTCGCGGACAATTGACCGCCGTTAAAAATAACGGTTGGACTGAAACCGACATACAAATCGAGTATATCAACGGGAATTACCAAGTTAAAGTACGTGTAAACGCCTATCCAATCGAGAGGATTAGGATCTGACTGAGACAATTGTGCGACAAGATCGACCGAGTAGAAATCCGTGATAGAATAAACTGTTACTCTTCCTTCAAAGAAAGATTGGTCAACACTCCCAAACTCTTTTGAAACTCCGCCACCGATCCATACTCCAAAAGAAACAGCAGAAAAGACAGAAATACAAAAGATGATGAAAATTATCTTACGCATATTCCACCTCTCTCATAATTTTCATTCTATTCCGGTCGCAACCATAATTGGAAGTACGTTTCCATTTATAACTTTAACATCACCGCTGTTGTTATCCGCAACATAGACCATATGTGTTTTAGGATTAACGCTAACATACCAGGGACCTGATCCGGCAGGAATCACCGATACAATCTGATTTATATAACCATTTATAACGTTTAGAGCATTTTCATTTGGAGAGGTAACATAAATCATGTTGGAAGATGAATCTACCGCGATATCCCATGGAATTCCGTTAAGTTGTATCGTTGCCACAATTTGATTTGTTTTCCCATTTATAACATTGACAGAAGCGCTCCCGAAGTTTGCCACATACACCATATCCGCCTTTGAATTTATCGCGATTCCGGAAGGTTGATTGCCGACATCCAAAGTGTTTACAACATGGTTTGTTTTTCCGTCTATGATGTTTAAGGTATTGTCATACCAGTTAGCGACGTATATCGTGTCAGTATCGGAATTCACTCCAATGGCATCAGGCCCTTTACCAACCGATATCGTCGATACGATTTGATTTGTACTTCCATCTATTACACTTACATCATTGTTGCCTTGATTGGTAACGTATATCATGTTTGTGGAAGAATTGACACCAATGGCATTCGGTCCCATTCCGACATTTACAACAGAGACTATTTGGCCTGATTTATTCACCACGTCTATGTTGCTGTTGCCCAAATTGTAATTGACGGCGACATAAATAACGCCTGTTTTCGAATTGATACCCATGCTCATAGGAGAACTTCGAACGGATATAACTTTCACAATTTGATTTGTTTTTTCATTTATGACGCTTAAAGTGTCGTTTGAAGAATTCGCAACATATACTATTTCGGTAGAAGGATCAAAACAAATTGCAGAAAGTCTTCCGCCAACTTGTATGGATTGAACCGAAGGTGAACGGAGATAGAATAAAGTTAAGACCCATGACGATTGCCAAAAATATCAGGATCTTCATTATTCAGATTATCTCCTTTCCCTCGAATCCACAATTATGGTAACGGGTCCATCGTTGAGAATGTAAACTTGCATGTAAGTTTGGAAAATTCCGCGTTCAACTTTTATAGACGGATATGATTTTGAAATGTCATCGCAGAATTTTTCATACGTCTGCCTTGCCGCCTCCGCAGGTGCCGCATCTGAGAAAGAAGGACGTCTTCCGTGGCTTGCGTCTCCGAAAAGTGTGAATTGTGATATGACAAGTAAATCACCATTTACATCAAGAAGTGATCTGTTCATTTTCTGGTTTTCATCCTCAAAAATTCTCAGATTGGGTATTTTATCTTCCATCCATTTAAGATCTTCCGCCGTATCATCTTTACCTATTCCGATTAAAAGCAAAATGCCCGCTTTTATCTTTCCGGCAACTTTTCCGTCAACTTTGACTTCGGCTTCTTTAACTCTTTGGACTACCGCTTTCAAAATTGTTTCCTCTCTCTCTGTAAACCTTTTTTATGCCTTTTTCCTTTTTTAGGTGGCTTATAAGATCGTTCAACTGATCGAGGTTGACAACGTTAACTCTTACCGATATGTGTGCAATTCTCAAATCGTCCACCCACGAGACGACGCTGGCTATTTGAACATGTTTTTCGTGTATTCTATTCATTATATCACTGAGTAATCCATCTTTATCATCCCCTTCGAGTCCTATGTTGGCTCCGAAGAGTTCGTTGGAATTCCCCCATGAAACCCTTACGAGTTTGTTTCTGTCGACATTTCTTAAATTTGAGCAATCCGTCGTGTGAATGCTGACTCCGTTTTTGGTGACAAATCCAACTATATGATCGCCCGGTACTGGGTTGCAACACTTTGCAAATCTTACTTCTATTCCCTTTAAATCATCAACGACTATCTCGGTACCCTCCGGTTCCGAAAATTCATGTTGAAATTCCGGTTTAACAATCTGGCCAAGGAATTTTTCTATTTGATATATTTTAACGGCTCCAGAACCAAGTCTCAATTCAAGTTCGTCTTCTTTTTCTATATTCCTGTCTTTAAGATAATTTTTGACTTCTTGCCGACCGAGAATTTCTTCCACAGAAAGATGATATTTTTTGGAAAGATCCCTTAACATTTCCTTCCCTTTTTCCATGTATTCATTTGCAAATTTGTCTCTGAGAAATTTTTTTATCTTTGCCCTTGTGTGCACGCTATGCGCAAATTTAAGCCATGTTGGATTGGGACCCTCGTTGTTTTTGTCGACTATGATTTGAACTCTGTCCCCGTCTTTAAGTTGATATCCCATTGGAACAAGTCTGCCATTTATAGATGCCCCGGCATAATGATTTCCAACATCTGTGTGGATAGAATAAGCGAAATCTATCGGCGTTGATCCTTTGGTAAGATGTTTCACCTCACCCGTCGGAGTGAATACAAAAACTTCGTCAAGACTTAACTCCGTTGCCATTTCATTCCAGCCGGCAAGCCCTTTTGAATAATCCTTTTGCCATTCCATGAGTTGATCTATGAATTCGCTTTTCTCAACTTTTCCTTCTTTGTATTTCCAGTGCGCTGCCATTCCGTATTCAGCCTCATGATTCATTTGTTCGTCTTTGATTTGGACTTCAAGAAATTCTCCCCTGTCAGTTATGACCGTGTTATGAAGTGCTCTGTATCCATTCGACTTCGGCGCGGCTATGTAATCTTTAAATCTGCCCGGCACGGGAGTCCAGAGGCTGTGAATCGCGCCGAGTGCTTCGTAGCACATGGGTATGTTTTTAACTATGACTCTTATCGCAAAAAGGTCGTATATCTCGTCAAAAGATTTGTTTTTTTCTTTCATTTTCATCCATATGCTGTAAAAATGCTTTGCCCTTCCGCTTATCTCCGTGAATTCTATTCCGTTTTGTTTCAAAAGATTGGCAATCTCAGATTTGTAGTACCCTATTTCCTGACTACGTTCCTGAATTTTTTTATCCACAAGTTTTTTTACCTCTATGTACTCTTGAGGATAAAGTTGCTTAAATGAGAGATCCTCCAATTCCCTTTTCATCGTGTATATGCCAAGTCTGTTTGCAATCGGAGCGTAAACTTCGAGAGTTTGTTTAGCCTTTTCTTTTCTCTTTTCCTCGTCGGCAAAGCCTTCTACCGTTCTCATGTTGTGCAACCTGTCAGCCAATTTTATCAAAACAACGCGTATATCCTGTGCCATTGCGAAGATCATCTTACGTATAGTCTCTATCTCTGAAAATTTTATATCTTCATTTTCAAGCGTTTTTATCTTCGTCAGGCCATTGACCATTGTGGCTATTTCATGGTCAAACTGTTTTTCTATCTCTTCAATTGGGACTTTTGTGTCTTCTGCAACATCATGAAGCAATGCCGTGCAGATGGAAGGCACATCCATTCCCATATCTGCGACTATCTTTGCAACCTGAACCGGATGAGAGATGTAAGGCTCTCCGGAAGCCCTTGATTGGCTTTGATGTGCCGCTTTTGCGAATTCATACGCATGCCTGACTATTTCGGCCGATTCTTCCGAATAATCTTTTTTTACCCTTTCAATGATCTCATTCATCACGGTTTTGTAATTTTCATCCATTTCCATGCTTTACCTTCTTTGAAGAAATCTTTTCAAAGTAAAAAGAGATCAAAAAACCTCCTGCAACCAAGATCATAAAAAGTATAACACGAGACAGATCGTAAGTATGTCTTGTGAATGGCCAAATTGAAGTTATCGAGGCCATCATAAGGCCTATTATAAAAGCGTAAGTTTGAGAACGGTAATTTTTCAAAAGACTTCCGATTATTCTGACGAAAGCAAAAAAGCCTATCAAAAATCCGGATAAAAAGATCAAAAGCGTTGTAAAATCAAGAATTTTCACGGCATTCAAAAGATGCCTGTAATTCCCAAGCAAAAGTAACATTATCGTGTCTCCGATGGCTGGCAGTGAAGTTGAAACGATCAATCCAGATATGAAATCAAGTATCTTCGAGCCGAAGATAGTCGCAAAAAATCTTAAATTGCTTATCTTAAAGCCAAACAAAAGTGGAATCACAACAACTGCGATACCCAAGAAAAACCATAAAAATTCCGAAAATCCCTTTTTCTTTATCTCGACGTAAAGCAGATAAACAGAACCCAAAATAAGGCCTATAAAAACGGCATTTATTTCAAACGCAAATTTCATAAGCAGACTTAAAATGAAATAAGCGGTAAAAAATATGGCCGGCCCTATACCTATGATCAAAAACAGAAGTAATTTTATATCGTGACTTGTAAGTGTCTTTGGGGCGGAAAACAATTTATTCAACGTAAGCATCAACGGTTCATAAACCCCCAAAATTATCGCCATAACAGGCCAACTTGTTCCCGGAAGCACCATCGAAACACCCATCAAAATACCACTTAAGATCATTTTGAAATAAAATGCGGGTTTTTCCAATCATTTCCTCCATCTGTCACTGTTCTGTTTTCCCCATAGGCTATTTGCTATATGTGATGTTCCATGTGTTATGTGCTTTTTGCGCATCAGCTCTAACATTCGCAATCAGTCCGTCATTCCGGTCGAAGAACCGGAATCGCCTTTAAGCACTCTAATGCGATCCCGCATCAAGTGCGGGATGACGGGAAAGAATCTCCAATGCCTTTTTCCGCCATGCGCTATATGCTATATGCCATATGCCATGCGCTATTTTTCATTCTTATGATATCATATATTTGTACTCAAAGAATTTTAAAAAGGAGAATCTCGATGAAGGTTTTAATAATTACGCAACATTATCCGCCAGATCTCGGGGCTTCGGCTTTCAGGCTCAAGGCTCTTTCTGATGAACTAACGAAAAGGAATCATGATGTGACGGTACTGACTACAACGCCTAACCGTTATTCTTCTCTAAAAATATCAGAGGAACTTTCCGGAAAAGAAAAAATCGTAAGAATAACCGTTAAAACGGGAAACGATTCTGCCCTTGCTCAGATATGGAGGCAGGCAGACTTTTACTTAAAGATGAAGAGTAAAGCGAAAAAGTTATGCAACGAAAACCGTTTTGACATCGGAATAGTATCAAGTCCTCCTTTTTTCATAGGTGTTGCCGGCATTTCTCTCAAAAAAAATGTCAAGAAACTCATTTTGGAGGTGAGAGATCTCTGGCCGGACACAATCGTTGAACTTGGAAAAGCAAAAGAATCAAACCTCATCATAAAGGTAATGAGACACTACGAAAAAAGAATGTACGCCGCGGCAGACAAAATAGTCACAGTTCTTCCTTTCATGAATGACAATATATCATCAAAAGGCGTCGATCATGGAAAACTCGTCACATTTTCCAATGGACTTGACGGTTATCTGCTCAAAGAGATAACGGATTGGAGCGAAAAAAAGGACGCCGCAAGGCAATCGCTTTCCATTGAAAAAGACGAATTTCTCGTCTCATACATCGGTAACGTCGGTTTGGGTCAAAATCTCGCTGTCTTTGTTGAAGCGGCAAAAGCGTTGAAAAATATCCAGTTTATGATAGTTGGCGATGGTTCGGACAAAGAAAGATTGATGACTTTATCAAAAGGGATAGAAAACATTCATTTTGTTCTGCCGGTTCCCAGAGATCGTGTGCCAATTTATTATTCCGCGAGCGATGTGCTTTTCATACACCTTGCAAAAAGTGATCTTTTCGCAGACTCGCTTCCTTCGAAAACCTTTGAATATGCCGTCGCAAACAGACCGGTTGTATACGGTCTCGATGGACTGTCGGCCGAAATATTCGACAAATCAAAGTCTGGCATAAGGGTTCACAGAGAAAACGTCGGCGAGATCGTTGATTCGATCGAAAAGATAAAAGAAAATTACGATTTCTACCAAAAAAACGCGACTGAAGGAAAAGATTACGTTATCCAAAATTACCTCAGAGAAGGAATCGTCAAAAGATACGTTGACTTTCTCGAAAAGTTAGACTGAACGCGGTTTGACTCTCAAAGTCTTAAAATTTTTGTAGGTTACAAACCCTGGTTTTGCACCTTTAGGCTTTGACACGTATTTAACGTAAGTGTAGTCCACGCTTGCCCAGAGATCGTTGCGGTACTTCGAATGACCGGCCGCAAATGATGCCGCGAGTTCTATAACGTCATCAGAAGGTTCTCTTTTGCCAGTTACAAGTATGACGTGAGATCCCGGCACTTCTCTTGCGTGAAACCACAGATCATCCGGAGAAGCCGATCGTGTTATTCTGTCATTCTGAATGTTGTTTTTGCCAATTATGATCTTGAAATCTTTTATATCGTATTCTATGGGGTTCGACTCTTTTTGAATCTTTTGTTTTTTCCTAACTGATATGTATTTGAAGATTGAAAGTTCTTTTTCTATCTCGTCGAGTTCCGCTGTTTCAGAGATATTTTCTATTTCGTATGCAATTTCTTGAAGGTATGACATCCTCTTTTGAATCGTTTCTGCTCTTTTCACGATGCCATCATGTTTGTTCTTAAGACGCGTGTAAATGGAGAAGAAGTGCTGAGCGTTTTTCGATACGTCTATCTTGGGATCGAGATTCACGACCACGGTTTTATTTGTTTCCCAGTCTAAAACTTCGACCCTTTGTGATTTTTTGGGAAGTTCATGCAAATGCGACATCAAAAGTTCACCGTATTTTCTGAATTCTTCGGCGTTATCAGATTCTTTCAATTCCTGCCTTATTTTTCTTAAGATCTCAGCATTTTTGTCTATGAGACTTTTAACGCTTTTCGAGAGCCTTTCTTTTTTTAAAATCGGCGATTCTTCTTTCGTGCCTGAAAGCAATTTTTCTATCGCTTCAGAAGCACTCTCAAAAATTTTAAATTCGCCGTAAGGTTCGAAAGCGTATATATCCTTCGGCATTTTGCCATCGAAAGAAAGATAAACCTGCCTATCATCAAGATCTTTCACCATTTTTCTTATTAATTCAACAATTCTGCCAATTTCGTCGATCTTCAAAGAGGCGATTTCGGTGTCAAAACTCAAATTTGCGATTTTTGCCACTTCAATGGCAGTTTTCTTTGAAAATCCTCTTACCTTTGACACAAGGAATTGATCGAGACGACCGGTAGCGTTCAAGAAGAGGTTTTCATCAACCTTCCATGGTTCTATTCTATCTTCATCGGGAAGAACGTAATTGACGCCGGGTAAAATTGTTCTTTTAACGGAGGAAACATTCTTAAAGGTCGAAATAACCTTACCATCTTTCACAAGGATGATATTTCCAAAACTTCCCATGACCTCATGGTAGAGTTCGAAGATCTCCTTTTCACCTATAAGATTTTTCACTTCGAATTCAAATTTAACGATTCTATCGAAATCAACCTGGCTTACTCTCAAAAGGATTGATCTCTTCAATTTTGTCCTCATAAGAGAGACAAAATTCGATGGATTAACATCCTTTTCGACAAATATTTTTGTGAATCTGAAATTAGGCCATCCGCCGACATCAATCATAAGGTCTTGCTTGTTCAAAGAAAGCACGATCGAATGGCCTGTTGCGTCGTATATTCCGGTGAGGTAAACCGGAGTTTCCACCTCTTTTACGATCTTAGCGACCAGAAATGAATCGTAAGGCATTTACATCCACCTTTGCTTTAAAACGATTTTTTTGTACCATCTCACGAAATATTCTACAAACCTCTCGTAAAGCAAAAGACCTAAAATTCCCAACGCTACCAAATAAACGGAATATTTGCCCAAATTCAAATTCAAAAGGTAAGTTATGACAAAATAAGACAAAAAGGCAAGACCGAAAAGCAAAACAAAATGAAATGTTATTCTTAATATTTTCCTGTTTTTAAAAAGCTCTCTTAACAGAGAATACGGACCGAAAAGCAATATAAAAATCATCGTGGATATTCTGAGCGGAAAGATCAAAAAAACCACAGCGGAAATCACAGCATAAGAGATCACTCCGGCTCTTTTCCCAAATTGTTCGGTTAGAGCAATGAGAGGAAGAGAGGAAAAGATCAACAAAAAAAGATCATCACCGAATATCGCGGAAGATGAAACGAGAATAATCGAAAGCGCAGAATAAATCGATCCAAACGCTATATCTCTCGCCTTCAAATCAAATTCCTCCCATGCAATGACAGCATATATCCATACAGGCAAGCGTAGCGCAGCAACTCAGACATGCTCCCGCTTCATCGTTCATGCCGCCACCCTGGGCAGGACCGTTCATCGTCGGATTGTAATTTCTTCTCGAAGCCCTCAAAAATTCTTTGTAGACCTCATCGTATTCTTTGTTATCGGGTTTCGCTTCGTGGGCGTATTTGAGGTAGGTTTCGGCTTTATCGTACCATCCTTGTCTGAAATATATAAGGCCGCTCAAAAAGTACCATTCAGGATTTGATTTGTCTGAAACTCTAACAAGCAAATCTTCAGCGTCGTAATAATCTCCCGCATCTATTTTCTGTCTTGCCTGTTGAAAAAAGGATTGATCTTCATTTGAGGCGTTTGATACGCCGTAAGAAGGGTTGTCAAGATGATCCAAAAGATATTTGTAAGCCTCATTTACCTCTTTGATCTTTTCTTCGGCAAGTGCTTTCATATCCGGATTGTCTCTGAATTTGTCAGGATGATATTTTTTTATGAGCTCTCTGTAAGCATCCCTTATTTCTTCTTTAGTTGCATTTCTACCTACACCAAGTACCTCGTATGGATCTTTCAATTTTTCATCATCCTTTTGCCAAGAATTTTCGTAGATGTTCCAGGCAGCCCATAAAAAATCACATTTTCTACCAAATTTCTGTTAATGGAAGGATCGATTTTAAGATTTTCGTATTCTTGCCATATCCTTTGCACTAAAAAATCGACGGGTGCCTTTTCTTCCTCTCTTATTTTAGCAAAAAAGTCTGGATCATCAAAGTTAGATCCATATTTTACGAGAAATGGATTGTAATTTTTCTTTTTGAAATCTTCTTCAAGATCATCGAGCGCATCTATGAGATATACCCATCTTCCCATGAGATATATCATGTTAGATGCCCTTTTGAGATTTGAAAGAGAAGTTGCCATGGCCTCTGAAAGTTTACCGAAAAGATCGGCAACTTCTTGAGGATCCGATTCTTCCGAAATTTCGGAAAACAGAATTCTGTCGGTGTATGGTTTGGAAATTCTAAAAAATTCATCGTTGGATTTGAAATGAAACAGAAAAAAGGAAAGTACATGCATAAATCCCTTTGAATCTCTTTTGAAATCGTCTATCTTCAAGTCAGAGAAAAACTTGGATATCTCCATTCCAAACCGAATATCTTCGCTTTTAACAATGCGCTTTTTTTGAAATGGAGGCAAAGGACATCTTGCGCGATCAAATTGACATTGCTTTCCCGATAAAACGTCGCTCAGAATGACGAAAAAAGTCGAATCATAACTCAACAGAAGACGAGAAACAGGTCCATATTTTTTTGACAAGCCGGTACATATGCCACAATAATAAGCGTTGTAAAGTTTAAGTTCTCTAACTTTAAGTTCATTTATATCAGGCTTTAGATACCCTATCATTTACCATCTACAACATAGATGTTGTAAAATCCATTCTTCAGCATTTGATTTGCTATTGAAACGGCATCTTGACCTGAAATAACGTACTTCAAAAACGGATCGGCGTTTTTGGGCGGATAAGAATCTATTTTTTCTGAAAGAGGATCATTTTTGAGTATGTAATCGGCCTGGGCGTTTGTCACTTCAATTATGGAAGACGTACCCACGAAATTGCTGCTTCCCTTTGAGAACGTATTGAAATTAACATTTTTGGCGTAATCTCCCAGTGCGATGTACTGAAGTACTTTTAAAAAATCAGAAGGGCCAAGATAACCTGGCAGATAAGTTATCGGGGTACCGGCTGATGTAAAAAAGAAAAGCGTCGGAGTACCTTTAACCCCGAATCCCTGAAAGAGTTGTGTGTAAGTGTAGGTATTACCATGAAAATTTGCGGTGTCATTGGTTTCGTAAATTTCACCGATCACGAAATTGTTTGACAGCATATGCTGAACGTCGATATTTGAAAGCGTATCGCTTTTTAGTTTGTTGCAATAAAAGCAATTCGGATCCGAAAAAACTATTATCGCATCTTTTTGCTCATACTTTGATAAAGTCATAACGGTGTTAAAGTTGTTAAGCAACACATTGTTTAACGAATAGGCAAAAACACTTAAACCGATAAGTGAAAGCAACAAAAGCACGAGAATTTTCTTCATTTTAACCTCCTCTGTTAACTTAAAAGTGCAAGTTTACCAAAAATCATCAAAAAACCAAAAATTATAAGCACTATTCCGCCCGTTACATTTATCCATCTTTGATATTTGACGAGAAAGGCAACGATTCTGTTCACCACCTGAATCAGGATAGATGCCAATATAAGCGGAATGACAAGGCCTAAAGAAAAAATGGAAAGTAAAGTTCCGCCCGATAAAGTGTTTCCCGTTGCAGCCATCGTAAGAATGGTTCCAAGCGCCGGACCTATGCAAGGTGTCCATGCAAAGGCAGTTACAATTCCAAAAAGAAATGCGCTCCAGAAACTATCCACATTCCTTTTGAAAGGTATGTAAATGCCCTTTTCAAAAAAAGGCAACGTGAAAAGACCCGTGTAACTTAATCCAAAGATCACAACGAGAATACCTCCTATTATCTCGACATACCTCTTGTACGTGATCAAAAAAACGCCAAAAGTACCTGTTGCAAGACCAAGCAGGATGAAAATAACCGAAAGGCCTATTGAAAACGCAACGGCTTTGTAAATTGCCGCACTTCTTCCATGTGAAGAAACAAGGAAAGCCAAAAAACCGGGTAAAATGGGAAAAATACATGGAGAAAAGAAACTTAAAATTCCTCCGACAAATGCACCCCAGTAAGAGATTTGTGTCGTTACGGTGATTGGAGACAAATTAACCCTCCTGCACGATTGGTTTGAGTATATTATACCCTATATGGCGCATGGCAAATATAGCATATGGCGAATGGCGTATGGAATATAACAAATAGCGTATGGCGCATGGAAAAATCAAACTGGAGGCGGAGAGCATGATGCCGAGAGGTGGCCTCCGCAGCATAGCGAGGATCATGTGTAAAATATAGTTATGGGGAAGAGCTTGGCAGCGAGGAAAAGGTAATAACTTGCGTGTCTGAATAAGCCAACTTCCCATCTCGATTAAGGTGAATAGGCCCAAGCCTGTACGTAGAACATGTATGAGAGGAGAGTGACCCCATATGTTTGTAGGTATTGATGTCTCAAAGAAGAAACATGATGTCTGTATTTACGACAAGGAAAATGAGAAATACATCTCATTCCAGATTTCAAACAGCCGTGATGGATTCGAAAAACTTGTCTCAAAGATTTCCAAGGATGATGTCATAGCGATGGAAGCAACCGGGATATATCATGACTCTCTCTACAGGTTTCTTGATTCAAACGGATACAAAGCCATTATATTACATCCATACCAGGTCAAGAACATTTCGAAGACATTTAATAACTCAAAGACTGACAAATTGGATGCAAAATCTATAGCGATATCACTTTCAGATTTATCTTCGAGACTCAAAAAGATAAGAGTACCGAGCGATAAGATCAAATCCTTAAAAGAAATAGTGCATCACAGGAATTATGTAAGTGAAATGCTTGCAAATCTTGAGAGGAAGTTAAGGCGTGAACTTGTTCTTGTAGTACCTGAGATAGAGAAGTACTTTTCTACGATGCTGTCACCTACACTGCTTGAGTTATTGGAGAAATATCCGACACCGTCAAAGATCATATCTTCCTTCGATGACGTAAAGGAAATACTTGAATGGGAAGAAGAAAAGGTAAAACGATTCGAGATAGACATTAGAAAAAGCATAGGGATTGAAGATGAGAACGGGATTTACGCTTTTATTGTTGTGTCGCTTGTAAAAGAGATAAAGCATCTTGTTGAGGTACTTTCCGAGATTGAAGAGAAGATAAAATCGCTAATGGAAGACATTCCGGAATCGAATAATCTCATGACGATAAAAGGCGTTGGACTTATGACGGCGGCGACGATAATAGCCGAGATTGGAAATATAGAAAGATTCGAAACGAAAAACCAACTTACATCTTATGCAGGACTTGATCCGGTAACGATCCAAAGCGGTCATTCTTCAAAGAACCTGCATATATCCAAGAAAGGGTCGAAGACATTAAGAAAATCATTGTACTTTCTGGCGGTAAGGTTGGTTAGGTACGATAAAAGATTCAGAGACTTTTACAAAAGGCTAAGGGAAAGGGGAAAAAATTCAAGGTTGGCTTTGGTTGCAGTTGCAAGAAAGGCACTTGAGATAATCTTTCACATTCTGAAAACAGGTGAAGAATATGTCCCATTAACCTCTTGACTTTTTAGGTGATCAGACACCGAAGGGCGAATGCTGGAGCCGACGCACAAAAAGCAGCATATAGCAAATAGCCAATGGCACATGGCAGATGGCGCATGGGAAAAATCGGTATGATAACTTAAAAGAATTTTGTGATAAAATTGAATAAGTGCTTCGGGAGGTAAAAGATGGACGATTTTGAGATGCTTGTGGAAACTATAAAAACCCAGATTGACAAAGTCAAAGACCTTGATGAAGTGGAAAAAATCAGGGTTGCAACTCTTGGGAAAAACGGGAATATCACTTCGCTGATGAAAAAAATTTCAACTCTTCCGCAGGAAGAAAGGGCGAATTTCGGTAAAAAAGTGAACGATTTGAAAATGCAGATCGAAAAGTTGCTTTCTGAAAAGACATCAGTTCTCAAAGCGGAGGTACTTAAATCAAAATCTTTAGAAAGATCGATAGACCTGACAATCCCGGGACCTTTGAGATCCGTTGGAAAAATTCACGTTATAAATCACGTTATAAACGAGTGCGTTGAGGTTTTTTCAAAAATGGGTTTCAACGTCGTGGAGGGTCCAGAGATAGAAAACGTCTATTACAACTTTGAGGCGCTCAACACCCCTCAATGGCATCCAGCAAGAGATCTCCACGATACATTTTACATCTCGGAAACACTTTTGCTCAGAACCCATACTTCTCCAGTTCAAATAAGAACGATGGAAAATCAAAAACCGCCTATCAGAATTATCTCTGCCGGACGTGTTTACAGAAACGATTACGATGCCACCCATCTTCCTTCTTTTTTTCAAATGGAAGGACTTGCGATAGACAGGAACATCTCAATAGCAGATCTCAAAGGGACTCTTGAAAATGCCATAAAAACCTTGCTTGGTAAGGACAAGATCGTAAGATTCAGACCGCATTATTTCCCTTTCACCGAACCGAGCGTAGAAGTGGATGTTTCATTTGCCGGGAAAAAAGAATGGCTTGAAGTGCTCGGTGCCGGCATGGTTCATCCCAACGTTTTAAGAAATGTTGGATTTGATCCGGAGAAATGGCAGGGATTTGCCTTCGGAATGGGCATCGAAAGAATCGCGATGCTTAAGTACGGCATAAACGATATAAGAGAATTTCCGAGAAATTATCTTAAATTTCTGAGATTATTTTGATGAAAAGGTGATTTGCTTGAAACTATCCGTTGAATGGTTAAAAGATTACGTGGATATAGATGGTGATATTCAAAAACTTTCCGATGACCTCACGATGTCCGGAAGTGAGGTTGAAGAGATAGAGAAACCTTTTGAAAAGATAAAAGGTGTCATATCTGCCGAAATTATCGATGTGAAGCCACATTCGAACGCCGATAATCTAAATGTTTGCAAAGTGAACGACGGATCAAAGACTTACACAATCGTAACGTCTGACAAAAGTGTTAAAATCAACGATTTTGTCGCCTTCGGCCCTGCCGATACGGCCTCTGATGTGGACGGCAAGATTGTGAGGTCCGTTGATATGAGAGGAATCAAGACGGACGGCATGCTTTTTTCTCTGGAAGAACTTGGCCTTGAGTCTCATTCTAATCGGGTCTTCAGGTTTGAAAAACCTGTTCCGCTGGGAGACGACATCGTGAAGATCTTCGACCTTGATCAAACGGTTTTTGAAATCGAAATAACTCCGAATAGGCCCGATTGTCTCTCTCACATCGGACTTGCACGTGAGGTTGCAACTGTTAACAGAAAAATTTTGAAAATACCCGAAGTAAAGGTTGATATCCCGCGAGGTAACGTTTCGATCTCGATAGAATCAAAGGCATGTTTGAGATATCTCGCCGTGAGAATAGATGGAATAACCGTAAAGGATTCACCTTTATGGCTCAAAAAAAGGCTTGCTTCCGTTGGATTGAGAGCCATAAACAACATAGCGGATGTGACGAATTACATCATGATGGAAACAGGTCATCCTGTACATGCTTTCGATTTTGACAGAATACCTTCATCTAAAATTGTGGTCAAAAACGCAAAAGGAGGAGAAAAGTTCACCGCTCTCAATTCAAAGACATACACACTCGAAGGTGGAGAGGTTTTGATAACGGATGGAAATCAAACCTTAGCGCTTGCGGGTGTAATCGGCGGAAAAGATTCCGGAATAACTCAATCGACGAAAAGCATATTGATAGAAGTTGCCACTTTTGATCCCGTAAGAACGAGAAAGACATCAAAAGAACTTAACCTTTCGACGGACGCCTCGTACAGATTTGAAAGGGGCATCGATCCGAATGACACCCTCTACGTTGCAAAAAGAATCGTTGAGATGATACTCTCTTTAAGCGGCGGAAAAGTTGTGGGCATGGCAGATCTTTACCCGAATCCCATAAAGTTTACCGTGGTAAAACTTTCGAACAAAAAATTGTCCTCTTACATGTCCTTTACACCAGATCCTCAAGAAGTATCGTATATCTTCAATGCGCTTGAAATGAAGGTTTCAAAAGATCAAAATGACTGGACAGTCGAAATACCAACCTTCAGGCAGGACATAAGTCAGGATGTCGATCTTATAGAAGAATTTGCAAGAATACATGGTTTTGACAATGTCTCCGCTGTCATGTCAATGCCATTCATTCAAGGAGACAAAAACGCATGGTGGGATTTCAAAAATAAAATGAGATTTCTTTCGACGTCTCTCGGATATTTCGAAAATGTCAATTATGCCTTTTCAGATCCGAAGGCCAAAAGACTTTTCGGTGACACATTCAAAGAAAGTCCTGAACTTTTAAATCCGGTTTCTCCTGAAATGTCAATCATGAGGCCATCTCTTTTGATCAACCTGATCGATGCGCTTACTTACAACGTCAAACATCAGGAAAGCGATGTGAAGTTTTTCGAAATCGGAAAGGTATTCGAAGAAAATCACGAATTCGAAAAGATCGCCTTTGTTTCAACCGGAAAAATTGAACCTTTAGACTATACGGACAAGAGAATGGAAAGTCTTCTGAATTTCAAAGGAGATTTAGAAACAATCGCAAATTACTTCCATCTTGATCTTGACTTTACAAATGCCGAAATCACGGGTTTTACGGCCGGCCGGTGCGGGAAAATCGTTTTAGGCGGAGAAACGATAGGCTTAACAGGCGAACTCGCAGAAGATGTGACAGATTTTTTTGATCTCGATCTTCCCATTTACGCCTGTGAGTTCGATCTTGAAAAGATGTTTAAAGCAATTCAAATTTTCGAGTACAAATCTGCCTCACAATATCCGGTTTCGTTTAAAGATCTTTCTATGTTCGTTCAAAAAGGAAAATTTCAGACCTCGGAAATAATAAGAATTGCCAGAACTTCTTCTGAGTACGTTAGAGATGTCAGAGTTATAGATTTTTACACGGGAAAAGGCGTACCTCCGGAATCTTACAGCATAACGATAAGGATAACTTACGGTTCAATGGACAGAACACTTTTGGATTATGAAATAGACGGTTCATTCTCAAAGTTAATGGAACTTCTCGAATCACGGGGAATAACCCTAAGAAAGGTAAGATAAAAATGGAAAGCGCGGATCTTTTGGTACTTAATTTTGCACGAGGACTTGCAAGAGAAGTCGGACTTTTGGCGAAAAGACGGATCGGAAATTTAGGGTGGACGCACAACAAAAGCGGATTTTACGATATCGTGACGGATGCCGATCTTGAAGTTGAAAAAGTCGTCAAGTCGGAAATTTCAAATGTTTTCGCCGGAGACTCAATACTCGGCGAAGAAACAGGCGAAACAAAAACATCATCAAACGGAAGAGTTTGGATTGTTGATCCCATAGATGGTACGACAAACTTTTCAAAAGGAATTCCTCATTTTTGTGTCTCAATCGCACTTGTGGTTGACGGAACTCCTCGGGTCGGAGTCGTTTACGATCCTTACATGGATGAACTTTACGAGGCAGTTAAGGGCAATGGTGCTTTCATGAATGGCGAACCTATAAACGTGAGCAAAATATCAGAACTCAAAGAAGCCATATTAAACACGGGATATCAATACAGCGCGGCCGAATACAGAGACATCGTGCTTAAAAATTACGTTGCTTTCTTTGGCAAAGTTCGTGCGATAAGGGTCTTCGGAAGTGCCGTGCTTGATCAATGTTATGTGGCCAACGGAAGGATCGATGGCTTTTGGGAATACAACCTGAAGCCGTGGGATGTGGCTGCGGGATCTTTAATAGCAAAAGAAGCGGGCGCCACAATTATAGGCATAGGAGAAGATTTCTCCATCTACGGAAAAACGATCCTTGTTACAAATTCATCGCTCGTTGACAAAGTACTTGAGATAGTGAATAAAAGATAAGTACATCGGCATATGGCGAATAGCGCATGGCATATGGCAAATAGCATATGGCACATGGCTAATAGCAAATAGGACAAACGGTGAAAGGTAAAGCGTTAAAAAGGCAGACAGCCGGCGAATGCTGGAGGCGAGATTTGGAATCTAAAGTTATTCCAATATAAAAGACAAGTTCATTAACACAAAGGAGGGAGCAATTTGTACACGATACTTGTTCATGGCGGTGCTGGAAACATACCGGAAGATAAAGCCCAGGCACATCTCGAAGGTGCCAAAGAGGCTGTAAAGGCAGGATCGGAAATTTTGAAGTCAGATGGTAGTGCCATGGATGCCGTTGAGGCAGCCATAAAAGTTATGGAAGACAACCCAACTTTTAACGCTGGCACAGGATCAGTTTTGACCTTTGAAGGAGAAGTTGAAATGGACGCTGCCATCGCTTACGGTCCGAATTTGGATTTCGGAGCGGTCGCCGGAGTTAAAAATATACGCCATCCTATAAGTCTTGCAAGACTTGTCATGGAAAAAACAGATCATGTGTTGCTGGCAGGTCAAGGAGCCAATGATTTTGCCAAATTGATGGGTTTTGAGTACCACGATCCCATAACGCCGCAGAGAAAAGCTCAATGGGAAAAGTATCGCCAGGAATTCATGAATGGTAATTACAAAGATTGGCCGAAGTTGAGAGAACTTTTTAAAGAGCACCCCGAATTTCTTCATGGCACCGTTGGCGCTGTTGCAATCGATTCTCACGGCGAAACGGCGGCAGCAACATCAACGGGCGGCGTTTTTCTCAAATTACTGGGCAGAGTTGGAGACACACCGATACCCGGTGCCGGTACGTACGCCACCATTGAAGGTGCCTCTTCATCAACAGGGCTCGGAGAAGGCATGATGCGGATACTTTTCACAAAAACAGCCTTGGACTTTTTAAGAGATGGCCTTGACGCCCAGCATGCGGCCGAATCCGCGATAAACTACCTTGACAATTTCGTCGGCACCGATGCAGGAATAATAATCGTTGATAGAAACGGTAACGTCGGAATACATCACAACACGCCGAACATGACGTGGGCTTACCTGAAAGATGGAATGAATGAGATAAGTTGTGGCATATAAACCAAAGGGCACTTACGTGCCCTTTGAATTTTATAGATTGACGCGCTAAACTTGAAATTCACTTTCCAGAAAGAAATTCCGAAAGTTTTCGAAATGCCTTTGCCCGATGGCTTATTTTATTTTTTTCCTCTCGCGAAAGTTCCGCCATGCTTTTATTGTATCCGTAAGGGATAAAGATGGGATCGTAGCCAAATCCATTTTTTCCGCGTGCCTCGAAAGCGATTTTACCTTCTATTACACCTTTGAAAACATGAGGCTTTTGATCGTAATAAACCGCAACGCAAGAAAAGCGCGCCACGCGTTCGTCTGCTTTCACATCTTTCATCATCTCAAGAATTTTAGCGTTTTTAACGGAATAATCCACGTCTTCCATGAATCTCGCTGATTTTACGCCCGGGAAATTGTCAAGCGCGTATATCTCAAGACCAGAATCATCGGCAACGGCAGGGCCGTAAAGATCGTAGGCTGCCTTCGCCTTTTTTATGGCATTTTCTTCAAAAGTTTCTCCATCTTCTTCAACTTCTATTTTTTTGACAACCCATTCGATGTTAAGATCGATTATTTCAAAAATTTCCCGCACTTTATTCGGATTTGAAGTGGAAAGGATGATCTTCAATCCTCATCATCCTCTTCATCTTCATCATCTATAAAATCCTGAGACTCGGTGTTTCTGGGCTTTTTAGTGGACTTGCGCTCATTTGTCCTTTTCTTTTCTGACTTCTCTTCCATCTTGGATATTCTTTCTATTTCCTTCAGGACAAGGTAATTAATGCTTCCCTTTTCATAATCCATCTTTCCGTCCATTGTTCCTGCCTTTTTACCTGTCGCTATTTCCAAAGCCTCGTCCACATTTCTGACAGTCCATATATGGAATTTTCCCGCTTTTACAGACTCGATTATCTCCGGATCGAGAACGAGATCGTCTACGTTAGACGCGGGTATTATGACCCCTTGATCTCCTGTAAGCCCTTTGATCTTACACACCTTAAAAAAGCCTTCTATTTTGTAAGGAATACCTCCAACAGGCTGCACTTCTCCATTTTGGTTTATAGATCCGGTTATTGCGAGAGATTGTTTTAGTGGAACTTTTGAAATCGCCGAGATAATAGACAGCGTTTCCGCAACCGAGGCGCTATCTCCTTCTATCGTCGAATAAGTTTGCTCAAAACTAACCGTTGCCGCGAAAGAGAGCGGGTGCTTTGTCGTGTACTTTGCGCTAAGATAGTTTGAAATTATCAAAACGGCTTTTGTGAATATCTTGCCGGACATGTTGGATTCTCTTTGTATGTCTATAACTCCGGTGTCGCTCAAATGCGTTTTTGCCGTTATCCTCACAGGCATTCCAAACGGGTAATCTCCGCCTTCTATCACCGTAAGTCCATTGACCTGACCCACCTTTTCGCCGGTCGTGTCTATCATTATCTCGTTGTTTTTGAAATATTCAAGCATCCGATCCGCTTCAAGTGAAAGACGTAACTCCATTGCCTTTAAAGCCTCTTTGACCGATTGGGCATCTATCTTTTTCTTTTTCAACTCTCTCGCTTTATGATCGCTCTCGACGAGAATGGCAGCTATCTTGTTTGCTTGGGTTGAAATCTTCGTTCTTCTTTCTATCAGGCGCATGCCAGTTCTGATGATTTCTTTTATACCACTTTCGTCTACGTGAAGTAAGTTTCTTTTGTCTATGACTGATCTTAAAAGTTGAAGGTAATATTCTACACCGTCCGATGACAGATCTATTTCCCAATCGAACGGTGCCTTTATCTTAAAAAATTTTCTGAAATCAGCATCGTACTGGTAAAGCAGATCGTAAATCCAAGGCTCGCCAACCATGATGATTTTTACATCTGCGGGTATCGGCTCCGGGTTTAAAGTGACCGTTATGCCGTAACCGAGGTATTCCTGTATATTTTCTATTTTCAGCGTACCGCTGTTTATAAGCCTTTTTGTCGCATCCCACGATAGTTCAGATCTGAAAAGGTCTTCCGCGTTGAGAATCATGAACCCGCCGTTTGCCCTGTGAAACGCACCGGATCTGATGAATTTGAAATCGGTTTGCAAAGTGCCCATTGTAGCGTAATACTCTACTTTTCCGAAAAGATTGGCGTAAGTGGGGTTTAATTCTTCAACGACAGGCGCTCCATGGACTTTTGAGTTGTCTATCACAACGTTGATATCGTATCGGGACATGAATTTATCTTTGTCGGTTTGGTCATTCCTTAACACCTCGAGATTGTCGAGAATGTCCTTTTTCACCGATTTAAGAAAATCAACGACATCAAAATTTTCCTTGAATGTTTCGTCGAGTTCATCAAAAATCGGATCTATGGCAAACTTCGCTATTTCTTCGTCAAGTTTGTCCATTTTATCTTTAAATTCGTTTTCAAGGACACGCGACTTGTGAAGAGTCCCATCGACAAGTTTTTTCAGTTTTATGACATTTTCTTCGTAAAATTTCTTTTGATCCGGATTTAAACGATCGAATTCTTCCTGACTCAAAGGCTTTCCATTGAGTACCGGAATTGTCATTATACCGGTTGGTCCGACTTGAACGGTAAAACCCAACTCTGATGATTTCTTGCTCAAACTATCCCAAAGTTCTTTTCTCTTCGATGCGTACTTCCCTTCAAGATCGCTCTTTCTTTTCGCGTAATCGTTGCTTTCAAACGCTCTTTTTATGGATTCCAAAACCTCTTTTTTCATCTTTGACATCGCATCTTTGAATCTTTGCGCGTTGCCAGGTTCAAAAGAAAGTGCCCTTGGCGCGAAAGCATTTGAAAAGTTATAAACATAAGCCCAATCTTTTGGAGCCGGCATTTCAGAGACTATTTGACTCAGAAAATCTCTGACGAACGTGTGACGACCACTTCCGGTAGGCCCTGCCACAAAAATGTTGTAATTTTTGTTATCAAGTTTCACGGCATCTTTTAAAGCCTCGTAAGCCCTTGATTGATGATCAAATTTCACTTTTATCTTCACGTCTTTAGTGGATTTCGGCAGATTAAGATTTGAAAGATCAATCTCTATCTCATTGGCTTTCAACTCTTTCATAAATTACCTCCTTGCGAAAAATTTGTCACAGGTACAGTTAAAGAAAATAGCCGGTTCCCCGGCTTCTGGTTGGGAGAGGAGGATTCGAACCTCCACCGGCGGATCCAGAGTCCGCAGTCCTACCGTTAGACGATCTCCCATTGCTCATTCATCATGAACATATACTAAATCTCTTTTAAAAGTGAATGTAAATTCCCAATCGGTTCTGCGCGCCGACCGCCTCGACGCATCATGCCTTCCGCACCCTTATCTATTACCGTATTTAAAACTAATCAGGTATATTGTAGCACAGAATCTTTAAAAGATTCAAGTGGTTGAATCGATTTGTCCAAAATGTGTTATGATTTTAGGAAAGAAAAAGTTGTTTTGGAGGTATGGAATGGAGAATTCGGAAATCGATCTTGAAAAATACATTCAGGCCGTAAAAACGGCCATAGAAAAGGCTCCTCTGAGATCGGAAGACAGCGTCGATCTTTCAGATATATGGGTCATAACATCTCTTCCGGTAGATCTTATAATGGAATGTTTGAAAAGACCGGAGATGAAATTGCCATCGACAGTAAGCAAGATAATTTTCAATAAAAAAGTTGTTCTTAAAAATTCCGATTATTTGAATAATCCACAAGGAGAGTGATGTTTTTGGATACCATCGTTATAAATGGAACCTTTGTGAACAGTTACAACCAGATAATATCAAGTCCGTACTTCAAGCGGTTTATGAAAGAATATTTAGAACACCTTGAAAAGAAAGGCAACTTCCCGAAGATTTTGAAGTCATTCAAGAAAAAAACTTACAGATATCAGGAATTGTTGAGCTTTCTCTACACAATTACCTTAAAGCCCGTTGAAGATATGGACGAAGTCTCAAGAATCGAACTTTACGATTTCGTTGAAGGTTTTTACGATTTCTGGAGAGAAAAGCACAGATTTATAGTCAAAAGAGAGAGATTTTCTAAAGACATAAATGAAAGAAACGGCATCCTCAAATCGGCAATATATTTGGGAGAAGAATTTGAAAACACAGTCAGAAACCTTTACAGAGATCTTGAATTCAATATATCTTTGAAGACCCAAAAAGTTTTCAGGCAACTTCCCAGTGGAGCACAGGTTATATTTATAACGGACAAAATGAGAGCCCCTCTTAAGAAAAGGATGAATTACGAATGGATGTACACCGTGCCGTTCATATGGAACAGCATAATCGAACCGCCGGCGATATTTCACACCAAATCAAACAAAAGAACCGGCGTCTTTCCAGTTGTCAAGTCTAAATTTCTCGATAAAGTCGATCTTGCAGGTACCGGATGGTATGCCGTCCCGATACACGTCGGGAAATTGCTCATCTACGTTTATTTCAATTACAAATATCTCGCCCATGCGGCCGGCCTTGCTAATCTTTTTGATATAGGGGACCCCAGCGATCCGCAAAAGCCGGATGGAATAGTTATCTTTGGTCTTCCGATAGAGCAGATTGGCAAAGAGTACAAAGACGGTGTGATATACGAAGATGAAGTATACACGGGCGTTATACCCGATCTCGACGAAAATGATTATTTCGGGTATGCGAAAAAAATGATCCTGACAGTTCACAATCTCATAATGATAGACAGAGGGAAATTGCCAATTCACGGATCATTAGCATCGATAAAACTCAAAAACGGAAAATCGGCCAATGCAATGTTTGTCGGAGACAGCGGGGCGGGAAAATCAGAAACATTGTACGCCCTTGGAAATCTCGACGAAGTCGAATCGGTCAACATACTCATCGATGACATGGGATCTTTGAGCATAGAAGACGATAAAGTGGTGGCATACGGCACAGAAGTAGGTGCTTTCGTGAGACTTGACGATCTTCCTCCGGGCTATGCTTACTCAACACTGGACAGAAGCATTTTCATGAATCCGGATCAGACGAATGCACGCGTCATAGTACCATTTGACAATTACGAAGACATAATAACTCCGATAAAAATAGATTTCTTCCTTTACGCCAACAACTACACCGCTGTTGATTTGGATGACGAAAGAATTCTCTTTTTCAAAGACGTCAAAAGTGCACTCGAAGTATTTTCGGCCGGAGCAAGAATGGCAAAGGGTACAACCTCTGAAAAAGGCCTTTCGTTTTCCTACTTCGCAAATCCGTTTGGAGCGGTGCAAAGAAAGACAATTCACGAGAAGTTGGCGGAAAAATACGTTGAAAAGATGTTCGAAAGCGGTGTAAAAGTCGGAGAGATAAGGACGATGCTCGGTGTCAGCGGATATGAAAAAGAAGGAACCACCATGGCGGCACATGCACTTTTGGAAAATATATGAACGCGATCTTCACGATCGCGTTCATTCGGTGAACTACCCCGTCGTATAAAGGTTTTTTACTTTTCATCTCCAAAAGATCGAGTGTTCCTTTTGTCATAGGCTTTTGATTTCAAACTCGAAGATCATCATAGATGCTTCTTTAACGCTCTTTTGAGCAAGAATTCTCCCACTTCTATAAGTGGTGGGAGTATGTCACAAGTTAAACATACATCGATTAGGCGGATCTCATATGAAAATAGTTCATTCAACGCTGTTTTTGAGATTTTTGCCGGCGTGAAATTTCGGTGCCCTTCTCGCCTTTATCTTGATTGCCTTTCCCGTTCTTGGATTACGTCCATTTCTCGCTGCCCTTTTGACCGAAGAAAATGTCCCGAAGCCGACAAAAGATATGCTGTTTCCTTTGGCAACGACGTCCCTTATTGCCTTCAGCGTACCGTCCAGTATAACGGCAACATCTTTTTTCATCATATCCGTACTTTTTGCAACCTCATTGACAAGGTCCTTTTTATTCATAATTTCCTCCTTGATTTCAGTTATTTGAATATACCATCCATAGGTGCAGCGTGTCAAATAAATCTTTGTGAAGTATCTAAAAAAATAACAAAGAAATGCCAGAAGACAGAATTCAGGACAATACTTTGGGACTTTTCTCCGGTGATCTGGTACAAAAACATAAAAATTCATTCAGAATATACGAAATGCGGGGTAATATTAACTTTTGTTAATTCTTTTGTAGGGAGTATATTCAGAATCATCGATTTTGATGTAAAAAATTCCGAAAGATCCTGCGGATATTTCTCCCGATATTATTGAACATTTGATGGATAATCTATTGTTGCTAAAATGATCTATGAAAAAAGTATCATTCATCAACGCTGAATCATGAGTGTAGAGTTCTACTTTTTTGTCTTCGTTTGTGGGATTTACAACTACAAGTTTAGTTTCACTTACGCGATCTGTCTTCCTCATAAAAGCGAGTACTTCAGGTGTATTGCTTATTACTGACTCAAAAAATCCTTCATTGAGAGCTTTCGAATTCTTGAAAAGTGATATAATAGCACGGTAAAACATCAGGGTTTCGTTTGACTGGCTTGCTAATTCCCATTTCATCGGCTCTCTACAAAATGGATCTCCCTTACTGTTAAGGCCTATTTCTTCTCCATAATAAATAATAGGACTTCCTGGCAGTGTGAATTGTAATGCAACGGCCAATTTCCATAATTTATCAAAAATGTTTTTTATCCTTGGTGTATCGTGAGATGACAACATATTCCAACTTGAAAGTAACACGTTACCACCACAATCTTTTACAGTATCAGATAAAATTTTTGCCGCAAAATTACCATCTATCTTTCTTGAAATATATTTTTTTATTATTTCCATGAAATAGTAATTCATAACCCCGTCCAATATCCCATTTGATATCCATTCTTGGGGATATGACCATATTTCACCAACAGCTGTTTTTCCTCCTATTTTTTTGACATTTGTAGTTATTTCATGACAATAATCGTAACCGAGTTCATATGCACAATCAAGTCGCAAACCATCCACACCGATTTTTATCCATTTTTCGAGAACAGAATTTTTTACCCCCCAAAGAATTTCCTTCAATTTTTCATTTTCAAGATTAAGTTCCGGCATATTTTTGACATTCGCCCAATAAACGAAATTATCTGCTTTTTTCCTGAAAAAATCCTTTTCTTTGCCGTTTTCCACGGCGGATTTGAACCAAGGATGTTTACTTCCAACATGATTAAATGTGACATCAATAAAGATTTGCATCCCATTGTTATGGACAATTTTACAGAGTTTTTCAATATCATTTTCATCACCAAGTACTGGATCGATACTGAAGAAATCCATACAATCATAGCGATGATTGGTAGTTGCTTTGAAGATAGGAGTTATGTAGATAAATTCGATCCCAAGATCTCTTAAATAAGGAATTTTTGAGATAATTCCCTTCAAATTTCCCCCATAAAAATCATATTCCTGTCCTTCATGTTGTACGACAGGTTTATCCCACGATAGGAAATCCTCACTTTTTCCTACCCTGTAAAATCTATCTGGGAATATCTCATAACCTACATAGGCTTTCACAACTTTTATGCGCTCCCTTTAAGAAAATTTTGCTGATGCTGTTTCAAAAAGCAAGGCGGATTTTTCCCGTCTTGCAAAAAATTGAATTCAGTGGGATATAGCCTGCTTTATCTGTTGAACAGCCGTTACAAGTGCCTGTTGAGGTTGCTCCTTGCCACTTATTGAGAGATCTACAGCATTCATCCAAGCGTTCCAAACGGATGTCATCTGTGGAATATTCGGCATAGGAGTTGTATTTTTCAACGCTTCAACAAAGCCTTTAAGCCAAGGAGCTTCTTCTTCTGCTTTAGCAGCAACATCGTAACGGGCTGGAATTCTTGGATCTGCTTGCCATAATTTATAAATAGTATCTGGGGTATTGACGTAATCATTCAAGAATTCCGCGGCTTGGATCTGATTGGGAGATTTAGCGCTTATCATAAATCCTTGAACGCCGATAAAAGGTTTTCCACCAGGAATTGGTGCCACTCCAAAGTTGATGCCCGCCTTTTGAATACCAGGTACTGCCCATTCTCCATCTATGTACATAGCAGCTTTTCCCGCGTCAAAGAGATTTACAGATTCGTTATAATCCTCCCCTTGTGGAATTAAACCGGCTTGAAAGAATTTATCTATATATTCCAGTCCTTTAACTGCACCGGCATTATCAAGTCCTATATCATTAGGATCAAGTGTACCTTCTGAATTGGTACCAAATACATAACCACCAAATCCCTGAATAAATGGAGCAGAAAAATATGGATCTTGGTAAACGCCATAAGCAAGTCCATAAAATCCATTACTGGTCATCTCTTTTGCCATCGTGAAGAGTTGATCTGGAGTTGTAGGTGGATTGGTAACATAATCTTTGTTGTAAAAAAGAGCAAGCACGTCCATGGAATACGGAAGACCGTAAAGTTTACCATTGTAAGAAAAGGCTTGAAGAGCGGTTGGAGGAAATTGCTTGAGTTGATCTTGAGTAAGGAAGGTTATAGGTGATAAAAGTCCATCTGCCACCAATTCTCCAATCCAATCATTTGCACCAACTATTATATCCGGTCCTTTATCTGCCGCCGCTGCTGTTATAAAATCTGATCTGATGTCGCCACTAATCAGATCAACTTTAACTGGTATGCCGTAAACCGCTTGAAATTCATTACCAACTTGCGTAAGTATAGGGGCTCTAGCAGCATCTGCCCAAATTAAAAGACTTCCGGGTGTAGCGGCAAACACCGCCATCGTTAAAATTCCAAGAAACATGATGCTTAGAATCATCATACGTTTCATAAAAATTCCTCCCTTCTGAAAATTCAAAGCAAGTTTGCTTTGAAATTATATTCTAAACCTTCGCCAAATTCACAAATTACATGAATTGTTAATTTGTTGATCTTTCGATATATGTCGGAGTAATTTTTACATATACTCTTTCATGTGTACCGTTTAATATCTTGGTTGCCAGTTTTTCAGCAGCAATTTTACCCAATTCTTCTATTGGTTGATGAATTGTACTTATACCAACCTTTTCCGTGAAATTAAGATCATCATATCCGATCATTGAAAAATTTTCTCTAACTTTTTTCCCGGCAGATTCGCACCCTGACATAAATCCCCAGGCCAAAATGTCTGATACTGAAAAAACACTAAAATGTCTCTTAACTTGCTTTGCGATCTTCACACCAACATCATAAGCTTTAGACCAATCGAGCAGTTCAGGAATATGTTTTACTTTTGATATATCTATACCTTTTTCCTTAATTCCATCGATGAATCCTGCTATTCTATCTTTGAAAACATGACTTGAAAACATTTCATCGCTTTCAAAACCACCAAGAATAAAAATCGATGATTCATTACGGATCTCAAGATGCTGAGCTACCATTTTCCCTCCAACATAATTATCAATATGTACGCAATCGTTTCTATCATCAAAAGTATCAACCATTATATATGGTTTATTTGTCGGCAATGAATTGGAAAAAAACATCTTTGAAAGTGACAATGAAGTAACAAGCAGACCATCTGTATGGTAGAGATAATGCGAGGGATCTGAAAAACGTTTCAATCTGTCTCTGGATAAAAGCGAGAACAGAATACTGTCAAACCCATATTTTGAAAGGATAGAATCTATTGAATTGATTAATCTCCCTTGAAATTCATATCCTATTGTCGGAAGAATCACAGAAATCATCTTTGTTTTTCCAGTTGAAAGATGACGCGCATGTACATTCGGACTGTATTCGAGAGCATTTATCGCTTTAAGTACAGCCTCACGATTTCTGACTTTAACCGTTGAATCATTATTTAAAATTTTTGAAACAGTGCCAACACTTACATTTGCCAATTTAGCAACATCTTTTATAGTCGACATTTAATCACCTTCTGTTATGAACCGGTTCATTTTAGCATTTTCAAAACAACATAAACAAGTATCTATTTTAGGCAAAAAAAGATATCTATGACATTTATATCGTTATTGCGCTTTAAATCTCGTTATTGATCAATAAATCTTTGATTTTCATATGGTATATCTTTAAATGACGCGTATCATAAGAAATCTTTTGATAATAAGCGTAAATTGAAGAAATCACAAGTAATAATATTTTAAACTGTTATTTTATTAAAAAAATGGTTAATAAAGCCATAAACAACCTAAAAACGGTATTGCAAAGTTTAGTTATAAAGGTTAAAATGTTAATCGAAACTTACTTTATTTATAAGAGAAAGGAATTACGGCAGATTGAAAAAACTGTTTAAGTCTAAAAGTGAGAACTTTGTCGTATCTTCAATAATAGAAAATGATGTCATTGATAGAACAAGTCTTTCGAAAGTAACTGGTATGAGTCTTCCGGCTATATCAAAAATTGTGCGGAATTTGATCGATCGCGGAATAGTCGAAGAGATTGGTACATCAACGTCGTCAGGCGGAAGGAAACCAATTCTTTTAAAATTCAATTCTTATTATAGATTCGCAATCGGAATAAAAATTGGTCTAGGATATGTCTATGTGATCGTCACAGATTTTGTCGGTAATGTGATTTTGAGATTTGCAGAACATTTTGATAGAACTGCAAATCCAGAGAATACTTTAATGCGATTGCTCGAAAAATCAAAAGAACGTATAAAGTCCAGCGGTATAGAAATCAAAAAAATCATAGGGATAGGTGTTGCTATATCTGGATCTGTGGATCAGGAAAAAGGTACTTTGATTTTCTCAAGCATTCTTGGTTGGGAAAATGTTGAGATATCTAAAATTTTTAACAAAGTAATGAAAGTACCGGTAGTTGTTCTTAACGATGTTAAATCTTTTACTTTGGCACAGGTATGGAAAGGGGCAAAAAAAGAATACAAGAATTTTCTTGTGGTAACTATTGGAACTGGGATCGGTCTCGGAATAGTTACCGGTAGGAAATTGTACGTTGGAAACGGAAATGCTGGTGAATTTGGTCACATAGTGGTGAATTCTGATGGTGAAAAATGTACCTGTGGAAGAAAAGGTTGTCTTGAAACGGAAGTTTCATTTGGAGCGCTTGTAAGAAAGATAAAGGCACGGGACAATTTTGAGATTGACAAAGTTATTTCTGTAAGCAGAGAGAATGAAGGAGAAGAGACATTGCTTCAAATTCTTAGGATAACGAAAGAGAAAAATGAAAGTTTGTTTAAAAGTTCCTTTGAAAATTTCAAAAAATTCTTGGGTACAGCGCTTGTGGATCTTGTGAATATTTTTAACCCTCCCCTGATAATTCTTGGTGGAGAAGCACTTGAATTCGGTGAGTATTTTATCAAAGATGTTTCAAATTATATACATGATAATGCCTTCAATGCTTTTGGCAAAAATGTTGAGATTGCGGAAGATACATTGGGAGAAGATGCATGGTCATTCGGTGTTATATATTTATTAATACAGCAAGCGTTTGGGAAGGAACCGATTATAAAAGAGGTAATGATAAAAGAAAAATCATGATTGGTTTTTGCTTCAATGAAGTGAATTTTACGTAGGGTCTTTCAAAATTACAATACAAAAATCTGTATCCAAACCAAAAAAGAACAAATGGCGTCTTTTGCATCTGAAATGAATCAGAAAAGATGAACAATCAACAATTTCTCTGTCTTAGAAAATCTTTAAGAGAGGAGGTGAACTCAAAATTCTGATTTTTGAGAGTTATGTGAATAGAATATTTAATATGTTTTGAAAGATCCTACGATAGGAAAAGGAGGGAAAGATGATATGAAAGGCAATTCGATCAGATTTGCGTTAATTGTGAGTGCACTTGTTTTAGTCCTGTCGATTTCGGCTTTATCCGTGACGACGATCGTATTTTGGCATGCATATTCTGAAACCTCAGGCGAAGTTAACCTTCTTATGAAAACTATAATTCCAGATTTCGAGCAACTTTACCCAAATATCAAAGTTGACGCGCAACTTGTTCCCTACGATACCATGTATCAAAAACTAATAGTAGGTGTTAGATCAGGAGTTCTCCCTGATGTTGCGAGAATGGATATAATATGGGTTCCCCAATTCGCCAATGCAGGCATCCTTATGCCTCTTAATGAACAGCAATTTCCTGGATTAGATACATTAAAAACTCAATTCTATCCTGGTCCTCTTTCAACTAACTTCTGGAAAGGAAGTTATTATGGACTGCCGCTTGATACAAATACACAGGTGCTTTGCTGGAATGCAAAAGATTTCCAAGAGGCCGGTATTCAAGGGCCTCCAAAAACAATGAACGAATTCATAAATGATATAAAACTTCTTACTAAGAAAGATGCTTCTGGGAAAACTATTCAGTGGGGATATGCAGATGGTGGAGTTGATGTGTGGAATACTCTACCTTGGATATATTCAATGGGAGGAAGTATCCTTAGTCCCGGAAGTACAACTGCTGAAGGCTACATTAACTCTCCTGCCTCTGTAAAAGCGCTACAAGCTTATGCACAATTATACGAGGGTGGATACATAGCTCCATGGAGTGGCGGACCTGGCACTTTGGAAGGTCTTGCACAAGGTACATACGCGATGACCATTTCCGGACCGTGGGTAGTATCTATTTTGGCCGGTGAATATCCGAATTTCAAGGTTAATTTTGCTTTATTCCCAGCAGGTCCTGGAGGATCAAGATCAGTAACGGGTGGTGAAGACATAGTCATGTTTAGGAATACCAAACATCCCGATGCTGCGTGGACATTTATGAAATATATGCTTTCTGATAAGGTACAAACTGAGTTTGCCCAGCTTGATCAGATGTCAGCTATTGCCCATTTAGCATCTAATCCTGATTATTTCAAAACTAATCCTTATTATGCGATTTACACGCAGCAATTGGAAAAAGCCGTTGCAAGGCCTCCTGTTCCCGCGTACACTAGAATTGATTCTATCCTTACAAATCTCTGGGAAGCAGCATGTACCAGTGGCATGCCAGCCCAAGTGGCTCTTGATAATGCGGCACAACAGATAGATCAAGCACTTGCACAACAATAACAGTAGCAATTCCTTCGCCAGATTGTAATCTGGCGAAGATTTCCCAAAGGAGTGAACTTTCAGTGAAACGTTCAACAAGACTAAAAGTTGTGGGTGTATTTTTCGTTTTGCCTGGCCTTATTTCTTATTTTGGATGGACTCTATATCCCATTTTCTATGCTTTTCTTATAAGTCTTTACAAGTGGAATTTGAATCCAGATCTTCCAAGCAAATTCGTTGGATTGACGAACTATATCGCCATGTTTCAGGATCCTGTAGCCGGCACTGCTTTCAAAAACACAATTCTTTACACTGTAATAACAGTTCCCGGTCAGATGTTTTTGGGGTTTTTAATAGCGTATGCACTCAATAAAAAGATCCATGGTCAGACAACTTTAAGATTACTTTATTACCTTCCGGTTGTGACATCATGGATCTTCGTTTCTCTTATATTTGAATATCTTTTTTCGGGGTATGGCGGACTCGTGAATTATATTTTCCACACAAATATTCAGTGGCTATCTTCGCCCAGTATGGCAATGATTCCAATTTACGTGCTTGGAATTTGGAAAGGCATAGGTTGGTCAATGCTTATATTTCTTGCCGGATTGCAAGGAGTACCCCCAAGTCTTTACGAAGCAGCTCAAATAGATGGTGCAAACAGATGGAACCTCATAAGGCATATAACACTGCCACTTCTTAAATCGACAGTTATGTTTGAACTTGTCATGCTTACAATAGGAGGATTCAACGTCTTTTTATCGGTATGGGTTATGACCAGTGGCGGACCGATGAATTCTACTCAAGTTGTGTCTGTTTATATGTTCCAGCAGGCTTTTGATTATTTTAACTTTGGCTATGGTTCAGCTCTTTCCGTTATGTTATTTGTAATTGTTTTTATAATCGCGCAGATTCAAAGAAGGTGGTTAAAGAGCAATGATTAAAAACAAGAAAGTAAATTATGATGTAAGTTTTGTACTACTTAGAAGTGTAGGTAAAGTCATATTTTACACGGTTTTAATAGTTGGCGCTATAGCGATGATAATACCTTTTATTTATATGGTTTCAACCTCTCTAAAGCCAATGGCGTCACTTTTTACATATCCTCCTCAGATATTTCCGACAAACATAACGTTTAGTAATTATCTAAGGATGTGGGAGGTTTTCGGGATAGGTAGATATTTTCTAAACAGTACTATAATAGCCGTTCCGGCTGTACTTATAAACGTTTTTCTGTCGTCTTTAACAGCTTACGGTTTTGCAAAATTCGATTTTCCCGGTAAAAATATATTTTTTACCATTCTTATAGCAACTCTTGCTGTCCCAGGACTTTTGCTTGTGATACCACAATTTCAAATGATAAGTAGTGTTCATTTTCTAATGAACAATCAACTGACCATAATCTTGACAGATGGCATTGGTGGGATAGCTTTTAATGCTTTTTTTCTTAGGGGGTTTTTTGAAGGAATTGCAAAGGATATAGTAGATGCTGCTGAAATAGATGGTTGTAATCAATTTCAAATTTATTATAAGATAATTCTTCCACAATCTCTTCCAGCATTGGGAACACTTGCAATTTTCTCTTTTGGAGGAATATGGGATGATTATTTTTGGCCATCTCTTATTCTTTCAAGTCAAAGTAAATGGACTTTACCGCTTGGAATCCTTGCTTTTCAGGGAGAATATGGTGTCCAGTGGAACCTTGTATTTGCCGCATCAATTATAGCAATGATACCAACTTTAGCAATTTATATTGCTTTCCAGAAATATTTTGTTCAGACTATATCAGAGGGTGGATTAAAGATGTAAGGAGGGATCTAAATGAAAAAAGTTATATTTTTGCTCGTGATCTTGTTAACGTTGTTATACATGATTTCTCTTGGAGGTGAATTTGTGAAGATTAAAAACGTAGAGTTCAGCAAGAGCTTTTACAGGGTTGGAGAACCCGTAAAAGTCAATGTTTTTCTTGAGGGGGAAAATTTTGATGGCCTTAAACTTAACGTGTATGTTATGTCGCTCAACTCGACGATAGTCGAAAAAACTTTTAAAGCGGCGACAAACGTAATGATAACATTTGATCTGCCGGATATATCATGCGGCTATGGACTTGACTTGTATCTTGTAAACTCGACAGAGATCTTATCCGAACTTCATAGAGGATTTGATGTCATGGACTCATGGATTCAAAGACCTAAATATGGCTTTTTGACTGATTTTTCAACTGATAGAGTTTCACCAGACACAACTATGGATTTTCTTGCACAATATCATATAAATGGTCTCCAATATTATGATTGGATGTACAATTATGGTCAACTTGTATACCCCGGGCCAGGGACAGATTATACCGATGCATGGTTTAGAACAAATCAAATATCCGAAACCACATTAGAAAATCTTATAAAAGCTGGGCATAAATATAATATAGCATCCATGGCTTATGTTGCTATTTATGCCATGACAAAGGAACTTTATGAAGAACATCCAGATTGGGCACTTTACGAATTCAATCTTGGAAAATGGATCCCTGTCAATTTTCAAAATAAACTCATAATAGCTGCGCCAGACAATAAAGGATGGGCGGAATATCTTATAAATCAATGCAAACTCTCAATTGCAAAGTTTGGATTTGATGGCATTCACCTCGATCAATATGGTTATCCAAAGGATGATACCTCGGCAACAAGATCCGGAACAGATAACTATCACCTTTACAAAACATCTGAAGGATTTGTGAATTTCATAAATGAATTAAAAAGTGCTATTTCATCTAAAGACGTTTTTTTCAATTGTGTAGACGATTGGCCTGCGAAGGAAGTACAATCTGACAGTCATGAAAATGCTGTTTATATTGAACCATGGGGATCATGTAACACATATTCTCAATTATTTGAGATGATAAACAGCGCAAGAGATTATAGCAATGACAAACCAATTATACTTGCCGCTTACATAAGTCATTTCTTTGAAAGCTCAATATTCTATGCCGATTCGCTTATATTTGCAGATGGCGCTCAACGACTCGAACTTGGTGAAAATGGTCTCATCCTCGATGGACCATATTTCCCAGCAGATGCCTTTCCGATGAGTGCTTCTTTTATGCAACGATTGGAAAAATATTACGACTATTCTGTCAGATATGAAAGTTTAATTTATGGTGAGGATGTAAAATCTCTTCAAACAAATGAAAATATTTCATCAAATTCAGAAGGTATATCAATATCTGCTATTCCCGAAGTTGGAAAGATATTTGTGCTTGCAAAAGAAAATATAAAAACAAAAAATATCATCTTACAATTTATAAACTATAAAGATCTTAGCACAGATCTTTGGAGGAATTGGCAGTCAACTCCACAAAAACTTGTAAACACTGAAATTCAATTGAAGGGCAAAATTGCACAGGAACTTTCAAACTATACTTTCTATTTTGTGTCACCAGATAACGATTTGAAAATGAAAAAAATAAACATTTCATTTGAAAACGGAACACTGAATTTAGTTCTTCCTTCTCTTGAATATTGGTCAAGTGTCATAGCCATACCAAAATAGCATCAGAACAGGATTAACAACCTCATTTGATATTTGAGAGTATTTAGAAGGTGTTCAAAAAGTAGGATTAAGGTGTAAAATGTTAGTAAGTTTGATTCAATTCGAGGTGAGATAGATGGAAAAGAAATATCCCGGTGATCTCACAGATAAAGAATGAAAAATTGTAGAGTCTTTTGTTCCTGAGTCAAAGAGTGGAAGCAGACCTACCGAATATGAAAGAAGAGAAATATTCAATGCCGTTTTATATGTAGTTAAGTCAGGCTGTTCAATGAAAGAAAAATCATGATTGGTTTTTGCTTCAATGAAGCAAAATTTGTGAAAGGGAGGGAATAAAGTGAAAAAGTTTTTAGTGTTGGTAATCGTTTTAGTGATCGGCTTAAGTCTTGTTTCTTTTGGACAACAACTTGTAAATATCTTTCCACAAGAAACAAATGTCAAGTATGGAGGTACTCTCAAAATTGTGATGCCTTGGGGGCCTTTAACTTTCAATCTTAATCCGTTTTTACCGGCAGGTGTGCGCCTTGGCATAATACCAGAACTATACGAATCGCTTTTTTATATCAATAGTTTAAATGGAAATACAACCCCACTCCTTGGTACTAATTATAAGTGGGAAGATAACAATCTGAAACTTGTTGTTAGTGTGCGTCAAGGTGTGAAATGGTCAGATGGGACTCCATTCACCGCCCAGGATGTTGCTTTTACATTTAACTACATTAAAAAGTATCCGGCACTTGATATGTCTGGAATATGGTCAGACGTAAATCATTTGCAAAGTGTTGCGGCAAGCGGTGATGCAGTGACATTTACATTTTCACAACCAAATACGCCTCTTTTCTATTACATAGCAGGCGTTCTGATAGCTCCGGAACACATTTGGTCTGGAATTACAAACCCAGCAACCTACACAAATCCAAATCCAGTTGTAACTGGACCTTTCCTGTTCAAAACTTTCAAATCGCCCGATCAAATAGTAGCCGTTAAGAATCCAAATTACTGGATGGAAGGTAGACCATATGTGAATCAAATAGTTATGCAATCGGTCAATTCTAACACAACAACACTTTTATACATGATAAAGCATGAGTACGACGTCAGTTATTTATATATTCCGGACCCACAAACAGCCTGGTTTGCAAAAGATCCTACTTTGAATCATTACTGGTGGCCGACAAATAACACAAACATATTGTATCTGAATACGCTCAAATATCCATTTGATAATTCAACATTCAGAAAAGCGATTTCAATGGCCATAGACAAAAATCTTCTCGAGAAAACCGCATATTTTGGTACGGGTGGTTACGACCAAAATCCAACTGGCATAATTCCTGCTCAACAGAAAGAGTGGTTAGATCCGACCTTAGAAAGTCTCGCTGCTTCTCTTACGACGTATAATCCGAAAGCAGCTCAGCAATTGTTGGCATCGATAGGATTTGTGAAAAATTCATCGGGAGTGCTTGTTGGTCCTAATGGGAAACCTCTTCCGACATTCAAAATACTCGTTGGAGCCGGATGGACAGATTTCATATCGATGGCTGAAGTAATCTCTCAAGAATTGAGTGGTCTTGGAATAAGCACAACGATAGATCAAGAACCGTGGAATACCTACATATCCTCGGTCATGTCAGCAACATACGATATGGTTATATGTTGGGGAACCGGAACAGGGCCATCTCCTTACTTCTTTTATTATCAAGAATTTAACCCAACATTTTCAGCTTCGAAGATAGGAGAAACAGCCATTAGCGACTACTCAAGGTATACAAATCCACTTATCACCAATGCCTTGCAGGTGTTCTCATCAACAAGCAATCTTTCGCTTCAAAAACAGGCTATGTACACAATAGAAAGGATAGTTCTTGAAGATGTTCCATTTATAGTTCTGGCAAATAGGACAAACTTCTTAGATTATTCGACTGCAAATTTTGTTGGATGGCCGTCTAATTCCAATCCATATGCTTCAGGAGGTAATTTTGATGGTTCGGATGGACTTCCTATGTCTTTGAACATTCATTTGAAATAAGAGATTAGAAAATAAATTTAGAAAGGCAGACGATTGTCTGCCTTCTTTTGCATAGCAGGATGTTATTGAGGTACCCTTGTCCTTTTTGCTTTTGATCCCTTATGTTATACTACACTAAGTCGGTTTCAAAAGTCGAATGTCATTTACTGTAAGCGGAGGGCGGGATGCCTCGATCAGTGAACAGTGACGAGTGAGTAGTGAAGAGTTTTTCTGATTACAGATTGCTACGAGCCACAACCTACCCGCCATCAGGAAGCACCTGCCGCAGCGATGATTCGGAATTTAAAGTTTGTTCAATATATCTGATTCCATTCTAACACAAATCAAAGAGCAATTCATCTCACCGAATTGACTCATAAAAAATCTACATGAAAGTGAATCGATGAATCAAAATAAAAATCTACACGAAAATATGGATGAATGACGGATAATCTTCTCAGGATGTCAATATTAAAGTGGGTGAGAAGATGAGAGAACTAACAATGAATGAAAGGAAGAAATTGGTGAATATTCTGCATAAGCGTTACGTAAAAGCATCCAAAAAAGATAAGACAAAGATATTGGATGA
>JAJYYZ010000052.1 GCA_021800445.1 bacterium
TTTCAATGACCATAGGTTACATGTTAATGAAATATGTTTTTCATATCTTCGAATACATTATACGAGCGGAGGGCAGGATGCCTCCGAGATGGCCTCCGCAGCAGCGCGAGGACCAGACATCGAGTGGGGCACCTGCCGCAGCGATGATTCGGAATTTAAAGTTTGTTCAGTATACTATTATAAAGGTCGTGTTGTATTTTTTATTTATCTGTCTTAAAAGCGCGTATATATCTTCTGTGCTTTGCGAATCAAGATTTCCCGTCGGCTCGTCCGCGAGTATTATCTTCGGATTGTTCATGAGGGCGCGCGCTATGGCGGTCTTTTGTTGCTGACCTCCCGAAGCCTCCGTTGCCATGTTGCTTTTTATTTTGGAAACGCCGACGAGATCAATGAGTTCTTCGGCTCTTTTCATCACCTCTTTTGTGGGCTTTGGATCTTTCATTAGGTAAGGCATGAGGACATTTTCGTATATCGTGAACTCGGGCAGAAGATAATGGAATTGAAAGACAAATCCTATTTTTTGATTTCTTATGTATGCAAGTCTTTTCTTTTCTATCTTGTCTATTCTTTCTCCGTCTATGGTTATTTCACCGGATTGGGGTTTGTCGAGAATTCCCATCATATTCATGAGAGTGGTCTTTCCGGATCCCGAAGGACCTATTATCGAGTTAAAGGAGCCTTCTTCAAAGGATAGGTTTACGTCGTGGAGTACCTGAAATTTCATCTTTCCCGATGTGTAAAATTTGTTTATGCTTTTGAGATCTATTATGTCAGCCATTTCTTATCACCTCTATCGGATCAAGGCTTATCGAACTTCTTGCGGGTATTACGGAGGCGACAACGGATGCGGTTATCGCTATTATCATGGATATGAGTACAAAGAAGTAATTTATCTCAAGCGGCACGACCGGTGTCCCGTTGGAATTTACCGCAAATTTTGCGAACATGAAGGACAGTCCGAGCCCCAATCCGGCACCGGCAAGAGCACCTATGATTCCGAGAATTAATCCTTGAAACAAAAAGACAAAGCCCGTTTTCCCGTCCGTAAGACCCATTGCTTTCAATATCCCTATTTCTTTCGATTTTTGCAAGACCGTTATGGCAAGCACGCTCGCTATTGCAAGTGTAACTGCCACTATGACAAAAACCTGGATCATTATACTTGAAATGCTTTGACCCTGAAGGCCGGTAAGTAGATCCGCGTTTTGATCTTCCCAGTTTTCAACCTTTATCGAAGGATTGTTAAGCGTTTGGGTGATCTCTTCCGAAATCTTTTTGGCATCAAAGACATTTACAACCTGCATTTCTATGCTGCTTACGTTACTGCCGAATCCGCCGATATTTTGAGCCGTTTGCAAATTCGATATAGCCCATGACGAATTTATGGCTGATACGTTGAAATCGAAGATACCGCTTATTTTAAGTATCTTCAACTGTCTTTTTGCCGTAAAAACTGTCACGGTTTTTCCAACGCTTAAGTTGGCATCCTTTGCAAATTGCTTTCCTATTATTATTTCGTTGTCATTCGTGGGGAGTGTCCCTTCTATGATGTGTGAGTTGAAATGATATATGGGGTTAGAATCTTTGAAATTGAATCCTCTCAAAAGCAATGAATTTATCGCAGATCATTCCGAAATGAAGATCGGCGTATCTACGGATGGAGAAACATATTTTATGTCTTTGTTGTATTGAGGATCTGAACTTATCTTTTGGATTATCCCGTCTCAACTGCTCACGGGTGTGCCCTGAAGTTTAGATACAATGGTTATTTGAGAAGAATTGCCTATCGTTGTTTGTACCAAACTTGTCTGAAGGCTCTGGATCAAAAGGCCTATGAATATTTGAACGGATATTCCTATCGCTATACTTAAAATTATGAAAATCGACTGGGATCTGTTGTATCTTATGAATCTTAAAGCAATTTTGAACGGCAAACTCATTTTGATCCCCTCAGATCTTTTAAAAATTTAACAAGTTCATCAAAATCACTGAACAGAAAATCAACTCCGCATTTTTTGGTGTATTCGGGATTTTTAACGCACGCACGACCACTGGCAATTATTTTCGTTTGAGGAGAATATTTTTTTAGACCTTCTATGAACTTGCAAAGATATACAAGATTGTAGTAGTTCGTTATGCTTATGGGTATCATATCGAATTTTTCGGCCTTTATAGCCTCTATGAATGTTTCAAAAGGTACTTCTTTCCCAGAAAAAACGGTTTTGATACCGTTGAGTGTGAAGATATCCGCACTCATTCTGGAGCCAAGTTCGTGCTCTTCTTCCTGCGGACAGAAAACCGCACAGGTCAGGGACATATCCGGCATTTTTGATTTTATTATGTAAGGATACGCACATTCTATGCATGTTCTGACGATCGAAGACATCACATGCTCTTTCCATATGCACAAAGGATCCAACTCGTAATCGCAGTCCCATTCGTTGAGAATTTTGGCAAATAATTTGTAGAGTTCGATCACATCCATTCCACTGTCAAGTGCCGAAATAAATAATTCTACACTTTCTTTTTTTCTTCCCGCATAAAGATTTGACTTGAGATCGGAAAGTTCCATTCACATCACCTCAAAATGAAAGCGATTAAAAATATCAGTCCAACCGCGGAAATTCCTATTACCGCGTTCATCCAGCCTGGAAGGCCTGTAAGACCATAAAATGCCCTTATCTGCGGAAGTATGTTGAAGACGTTTATTATATCCTGCGGGGTGAATTGTTCTATCTTTCCAACGGCAATGAAAAGATTTCCGGCTTCACTTGAAGGAGGAAAGAATGAGACTATGTAATATCTTCCGCTTTCGGGCAAGAATATCGTCTGGTTGAAATATATCCACGAATATGTATCCGTTACGGGTTCATAAAAGACGGTCGGTGTACCCGTTGACGTAAATGCAAGCGCACCCATACCGGATGGAATTTCAAATGGCAGGTCATTTGCCTTTGGCAGACCAGGTCCGACTATAACAACTTCGGGTTTCAAATTTCTGAATTTGTCTATCTTCGGAACGCCTGGCTGAAAATATAAACTCTGTCCTTTCTTGCCTTCAAAGGTCATCCAAAGAAAACTGCTATCGTGATCGAAGACCTTGTACAAAACCTGTGATATCTCTATATGACTTATGGGAATGGCATTCGATATGTCCGACCCCGACATTGTCGAGACGATCGGCGCGTGGGCAAAGGTAATCGATGCCATTGCCAATGAAGCGAGTAAAAATACTAAAAATTTGTATTTCATGAAAATCACCTCTTAATCAATTTTCTCTTCCAAAATTTCTTTTGCATCTGCAAAGACCGGCGATTTTAACTTTCCGACCATAAAAACGAAGATCAGCCCTATCAAAAAAAATTATGACCGTTGTCAAAAACATCTCCGTATATCCCGTGTTTATTCCACATGAAATTCATCTTTGTACCGTTAGCGGGAGAAGAGTCCACTTGTATTTTTATCGAATGGAGATCGGCTATGTACTTTACAACGCTCAGACCAAGGCCAAAGCCGGAAACATCAGTTCTTTTTCTGAAAAATTCTTCGAAAAGGTGGGATTTTGTTTCCTCATCCATTCCGGGTCCCTCGTCTGACACTGTAATGTAATTATTTCCAATCTCAATCTTTACCTTTCCAACCGTGTATTTGCAGGAATTTTCGACAACGTTGAATATCATTTCTTTGAGCAGATTTTCATCGCCTTTTATGTATGAATCTTCATTGGGGAAAAATTCTATTCTGTCAGGGTATTTTTTTATCAGATCTTCAATTGCCTCGAAGGCGACCTCGTTCATATTCAGATTTTCAAAGGTTACCGGCACATTTTTTACTTTCGAAATTACAAGCAGGATATCTATCAATTTTGACATTTCGTCGGATTTTTTCGATATCTTTTCGAGAGCAATTTTTAATTCTTCGATAGAATTTTTGTTCATCGCGATCTGGGCATCGCTTTTTATCACAGAAATAGGAGTTTTAAGTTCGTGAGCGGCGATTGATGAAAACCTTTCGATGGTCTTAACGCCAGATTCGATCCTGTCGAGTGTAGAATTTATCGATTGTTCAAGGATTTCTATCTCTTTTCCAGATTTTTTTACGTTTATTCTTTCGGATAGATTATCCGTTTTTATCCTTTTAACTTGAGAAGACATGTCTTCTATTGGCTTGAGTGCTTTGCCTATTATCAAAAGGCCACCTGACATTATGATCAAAAAAGCCAGTACGAGGCCGATCAAAAGCCAGTATGAAATTCCAAGGTTTGTCGCTTTAAACTCTTCCATCTGTCTTGAGGCGATAAGGTAATAATTTTCTTTGTTTTTTTGAAATGGTAAGACAAATATCCTTTGCGGATTGGACTGTTGAATGTTTCCTCCCGATCCCGTCGAACTTTCGACGGTGAAAATCTTTTCTCCGGTAAGAAGGTATTTCCTGAGGGCATTTTTTATAGAATTAAGGTCATTTTCCTGATCCGGTGCAAAAAGGAAAAGCAAGTTATCCTTAGAATCAAAGATGTAATAGGATACATCGGAAATTCCTATGTTATTTATAAACGCTTGCATAGAGATCGAAGCGTTGGGAAGGCTTTTAAAGTAATTTGCGGCACGGTTGGCGTTTAAGATCAAATAATCGTCAAAGGTTTTGTAAGAACTGTTAAGTTGAAAATTGTATATGAAAAATCCAATCACCAAGAAGACCGCTGAAATTGTCACAGAAAACCAGATTATGACTTTAAACCTTATGCTCTTCATCTTCATCTTTATCCTCTTATTCTGTAACCGACTCCTCTGATTGTTTCTATGAGGTCATCTATGCCATGCTTTTTAAATTTTTCCCTTATGTAGTTGATGTAAACGTCTACGACGTTGCTGTACATTTCGAAGCCGGTTTCCCAGACATGATCGATTATCTCTTCTCTTTCAACGATCTTTCCCTGATTTATGGCAAGGTAAAGTAAAATATCGTACTCTTTTTTGCTCAATTTTATTTCTTTATCGTCTACATGAACCGTTTTTTCAAGTGTATTAACCTTCATATTTCTTATCTCTATAAGATTGCTTTTTGTCCATGCATTTCTTCTTATCAAAGTCCTTGACCTTGCAAGCAATTCTCCGATATCAAAAGGTTTGACAAGGTAATCGTCGGCTCCGATGTCAAGGCCTTTTATCCTGTCTGAGACCGCATCTTTGGCCGTGAGCATGAGAATCGGAACTCTTAATTTCGATTTTCTTGCATTAAGGCACACATCCCATCCGCTCATTTTGGGAAGCATTATATCGAGAATGACAAGATCGTATTCTGAAGAGAAAAGCAAATCGATCGCCTTTTCTCCGTCGTGCGCCGTATCGACGATAAAACCGTTTTTAGAAAAGATTTCTTCCAAATTTTCGCAAAGTTCTAAATTATCCTCAACTATCAAAATCTTCATATCTTAATTTTACCATCGAAGTGAAAATTCTAATTTATTTTTAATCTTCATAGGATATATTCAAAGCGAAATCAACCGAAGGAGGTGAAAAAATGAGAAAGTGGATAATATTGATGACAATAGCGGCAGTTTTGAGTTTGGGAGTTTTCGTTTTCGCAAATGGTTCAAGTACAACTGTCCCTTCAAACCAGCCAAGCATATCTGCTCAGACACAAACAAACCTTTCGGCCTCTTCAGATGAATCAATTTCAGAAACAGCGGAATCGCCCGAGAGTGGCACAGAGAGTCTACGCGACTCGACAACTGACACAGATAACATTCAGTCGCAAGTTGAGCAAACAGGAAATTACCAAGGTAACTATTGATCAAGGTCTAAACAAAAGTGCATGCCCAAAAGGCATGCGCTTTTCATTTCATAAATTGCCAACAATTCTCCCTAATTTTACCATGCTTTTTCTCAAGTTCTCTTCGTATCTGTTTTGGGGGTTCAAAATTTGCGAGACACCAACTCCTCCTTGAGTAAGATTGGCATGAACCATATTGCCATTTTCTATGTACATCCCGACGTGACCCGGAAAGAAGATGAGATCTCCGAATTTCAATTCTGTTTCCTCTATTTTGTGAGAGAAATTCTGTTGCAGATCCGCGTCTCTGGGTATTTGAATGCCGGCGTAATCGTAAAGTCTTCCCACGTACCCGGAGCAATCGTAACCGTAAGTTGAAGCACCTCCCCAAAGATAAGGAGTTCCTAAAAAGAGAGACCATTTCTTTTCGATGTCATCAAAAACAGGTTTTGCCGAAACGTCATTCGATGGTATTTTGACGGTATAACCATTTGGCAAAAAGGCATGCCAGAATTTTCCAGATTCTACCGCGAACAATTTGGTCCCGAAGGGAACGAAAGTTTTGCGATCGTTGATTTCTATGTTTGAAAATCTTTCGCTTACAACTATTTGAGATCCTTTACGTTTGATCTCGTTCATGGCATCATTTGAAAAAAATATCACATGAGATCTTTGAATATAACCGATAAAGCCCGTTCTAAGATCTTTGACAAGAGCATATTCATTTTCAAGGATTAGGACTTTCACAAATTCTCCGAAGATCAACTGATGAATTCTTTCCGTTCGAAATCTTGGATCCTTTCTCATGTCTGTAACGGGGATTATAACCATTCCAAAGGCCAAAGCAGGCGGTATCATGTCTTCAAGGACCTTTACCTGCAAGATAAGATCTTCGGCATTTTTTGAGATCAAACCGATAGAATCATGAGTGTCTATAAAGCCGTTAACGATCAATTTTTCTCTTTCTTCTGAGACCTCAAAGCCATAAAAGAAAAGCCTTTTATCTCCGATGATGTGATCGACCGTGTCAAGAAATTCTGTTTTTGTCATCCCTTTAACCTCTCTTCGTGAATCGCCATCATGGCTGCCCCGACCGACGGATCAAACTTAGGATCTGTAAAAGTAGATCGAGGAAAGTAGATTTCAAAGACTCTTTTGAGTCTTTTTAAGAAATATTCCGATTTAAATATCCCTCCTGTGTAAGAAAAGACGAATTTTCCTGAAAATTTGGAACGTTTATCGAGTACTCCTACCATTCTCATGACATTCTCAAGTCCCACTTTTAAAATATTCATGGCAAGTTCGTCCTCTTCTCGAGCCGCTTCAAGCACTATTTTAGATCCCGAAGATATTTTGGCTTTATCGAAATTTCCCGAATAGTACAGGTAGATCAAATCTTCCACCTTTTCAACTTCGAAGAATTCAATCAATTTTTTTTCAAGTATCGATCCTATTTCAAGACCATCTTTGTGATCGAGCAGGGCTTTTATCGCCCTTGTGACAAACCAATAACCGCCGCAGTATTCTTCGAAAGCGTAACCCCATCCTCCGGCTCTGTTGATCTCGCCATCTTCATTCCTTGCTATTACTATCGATCCTGTACCACTTATGACTAAAATACCTACACCGCCAGTAGCGCCCCAAAGGGCAGCAACGCCGTCATTTTGTATGAAAAATCTTTTTATACCGAGTTCTTTGAAAACAGAGATTATCTTCTGTCTGTCCGCCTCTCTGTCCACTCCGCTTAACCCCGCCCCGACAACATCAAAAGTAAATCCTTTTGATACCTTTTCAATTCCTTCAGATATAACTGATTTTACCTTTTCAATGCCTACAAGATGGTAATTTGAAGGCTCATCCAATAATAATCTGTTTAATATCTTTCCGCTTTCATCGTAAAGGCAAAATTCTGTTTTCGATCCGCCGCCATCTATTCCTATCGCTTTCATCTTCCCTCCTTATGATCTTATGCGTATGTTGAATTTATATTTATCTCCGCGATAATACGATTGAACGTATTCGATACATTGACCATCGTGCGTATATGTGAATCTGTTTCGCAACAATATGCAATTTCCGCTTTGTATTCCAAGTAATTTTGCGTTTTCATAATTTGCCTGCACAACTTCTATTGTTTCGTCCGCATACTCCAATTTAAGACCGACTTCATCTTTGAAAAAAGCGTAAAGTGATGATTTTGACATATCCATATCGAGAATATCCAACAATTTAACGTCGATGGAGACGTTTATGTAAGCCATTTCTATCGCATAGGGAATGTCATCGAGTAATCTCAATCTGTTAAGAAAGATAACTTTGGATCCTCGTGGGACTTTGAATTTATCAAAGGCCTGATCCGGAACGTTGATAAGTTTATTTGCAAGCACCATCGAAGACGGAGTATGTCCCAAAAGCATTGCATCCTGTGTGAACCCTTTCAATTGGGATAAATTTTCGATGTTTTTTATCTCTTTTATTTTAGATTTCTTTCCCCTTTGCTTTTCTATTATTCCGTCTTCCATGAGATTTTTTAACGCCTGTCTTACGGTAAGTCTACTCACACCGTATTGATCTGCCAATTCGTCTTCGGATGGAAGATACTCTCCTGACATAAGATCTTTTTCTATTCTTTCTTTCAAATCTTTGTATATCTGGTGATAAATTGGCATAGGATCTTTTCTATCTATCTTCATAAGATCACCTTCATGGCAAAGAGATCTTTCCAAGTAAAACCGGAAACTTTGCACCTGTGGCCTTTGGATTATTTGAAGGATTACCACAAATTAATTCATTGGCGAGAATTGCAAAGGCTTTTGCCTCTCTCCACTGCCAGTCTGCTGATACTTCAACCGGTATTCCGCCAAAATATCTTTTTATATCTCCGACGAGCGTTTTATTCATGGCACCCCCGCCGGTTAAGATGATACCATCGATGCCTTTTGGAATTATGTGCACTTTGTAGGATTCATAAATACTCCATGCACTGAATTTAACCACCGTTCTCAACAGATCGTAAGGATTAAGCGAATTCGCCGGAAGATAACCTTCGTTATAAACCTCTTTTCCGGTTGATTTCGGTGGCATTTTTAGAATGTAATCCATCTCTTTTGATTTAAGCGATTCAAACAACTCAGGATCAACTTTTCCATTTGCGGAAATCGATCCATCTTTATCGAACGAGACGCCAAAGTGTTTTCTTGTTATAAGATCGATCAGAGCATTTGCCGGTCCTGTGTCAAAAGCCGTTATCTGATCTTCGCGCGCTCGAGCGGGAATATAGGTAACATTTGAAATGCCTCCTAAGTTGTTAAGTGCTATGGATTCAGTCTCGCTTGAATAAAGTATGTAATCGGCATGCGGCACAAGGGGCGCTCCTTCACCTCCTGCCTCAATATCCTTTATCCTGAAATCAGAAATCGTTATGACGCCGGTTTTCATAGATATTATGTCACCATCTCCGATCTGGAGTGTGCAGGCGTGCTTTGTCCGGCCTGGAGGATTGTGAAAAACCGTCTGACCATGGCTTGCTACCAGATCGATCCTTTCATCTCCCAAAAATTTTCTGGCGCAATCTCCGAAAAATTCTCCAAGTTCAAAATCCAAACCGCACACATCTCTCATCAAAGCGTCCGCTTTCATAGACTCTGAAATTTGTTTTCTCAGATCATTCGGATAATCGAAATGTGCGGTTCTTTCGATGACGCATTTCGTTGATTTTCCACATCCGCTCACGGAGATCAAAACCAAATCAAGTCCATCGGCCGATGTTCCCGACATCATACCGAGAATTTTCCTTTCAGTTTTTTTCAAAGTCTCCACAAGCAGATCTATCTCATTCACCTAAAAACCTCCTGTTTGCAACGATGTAATTATGAACTAAAGGTCTGAACCTTATTATCTTGTCCTGATTTTCTCTTCTTGAAATGTTCACCCTATTTGTAAGTAAAATGATCGCTATGTCTATCTGCGGATCCATCCATATGGATGTGCCTGTAAAGCCCGTATGGCCAAAGGCACAGTCCGTCATCAGATCACCGCAAGAGCATGCCAAGCCTTTCATGTCCCAGCCTAAAGTTCTGCGATTTTGGCCGTCACTGAATGCTTCGCGTGTGAAGGCATCTATCGTTTCTTTGGAAAAAACATTTCGATCGCCGTTTTTACCGTGATTAAGGTACATTTTTGCGTAATTGTACAGATCCACTGCATTTGAAAACAATCCCGCGTTGCCGCTTACGCCACCCAAATAATAGGCAAGTTCATCGTCAACGTCGCCGCACAAAATTCTTCCATCTCTTTCAGATGTCGGTGCTATCTTCCAATTCTTTGGCGGTTTGAAAGTCGTGTGAACCATTCCGAGCGGATCGAAGATCTCGGTCTTTGTAAATTCATTGAATTTTCGAGATGTTACCTTTTCGGCTATCTCCATCAAGGTTATGAAGTTGAGGCAGGAGTAAAGGTACTTTGCACTGACCGGATTTATAGGCATCGTTGAATTTACGATCTTCATTAACTCCTGTCCTTGAGCGTATTTCCAGCCTTCGGAGTATGAAGGCAGTCCGGATGTGTGTGTGAGAAGATGAAAAATCCTTATTTCTTTTTTTTCGTCTGTTTTGAATTCGTCCAAAAACAAACTCACCGGATCGTAAAGCCTCAGTCTTCCCTCTTCGATCAATTTCATTACGGCAGGCGTTGTGGCCGTGACCTTTGTCATTGATGCAACATCGTAAATCGTGTCATTTGAAACCGGCTCTTTTGAGTCTTTTGACAAAGTGCCATAGGATTTTTCAAAGATCACCTTTTCGTGATCGCCTATGAGTAAAACCCCTCCCGGAAATGTGCCATTTCGTATTGCCTCATCGAAGATTTCGTCAAGTCTGTTCATAACGTCACCGGAGCCTTTCCTGTGAATTTTTCACCGTTTAAAACCATCTCGGAAAAAGCCTTTTGGGAAATTTTGGAATAACTGTAAAGCGCAACTGAATTTCTGACACCCTCCATAACGCAATCGTATGGATTTCTAATAGACAGAATCAAGGTGGAATCATTTCTTATGTTTATAACGGCATCTACCAATCTTTTCCATTCTTCTACCAAATGAGCGTTGAGCGTACCGATGATAACGATACCGTTGAAATTGTTAACCTTTTTTATCGCCTCTTCTATTTCAATTTCGGTAGGTTTTGAAGAAACATAAAAACTTTCCACTGTTTTGTGCTTTTCCTTGAATATTTTCTCAATCTCTGACATGCCGCCGAATTTTTCCTCGACATTTGTAAGAGCAAGATCTTTTGGAAAGATCAAAAAGATTTTTGAATTAGGGATCCTTTCGATCAAATCATCCATATTTCTCACAAGCGTTGCAGATTTTTTTGCTATATTGTAAGCAATACCCGAATTTTCTTTTGATCCTATCTCTGAATCCATTACGATCTTTCCATCGAGAAGGCCGATATTCTCTTTCATGGTCAGCACACGACGTGCGGCATCATTTAGCCTTTCTACCGGAATATCACCGAACTTGATCATCTGGATCAGAGTTTCAAATGTCCTTAACTGTTTGTCAAAAGAATGGCAGACCATGAGCATGTCCGCGCCGGCCATCAAAGATCTCCATGCGGCCTCTGAAGGTTCAAGATTGGCCGTTATTCCTCCCATTTCAAGATCGTCGGTAACAGTTACGCCATCGAAATTCATCTGATTTTTGAGCAAATCCGTCATAACGCCATTTGAAAGAGTTGCCGGCAGGTTTTCACTTTCACAAAGCGCAGGATAATAAACGTGTGATGGCATTACAGAATCAATGCCGTCTCTTACGAGTTCTTTGAACGGGTAAAGTTCTACCCTTACAAGATCATCTAAATCTCTATCCACAATCGGCATTTCAAAGTGTGCGTCCTTTGCGCTGTGACCTTTTCCCGGAAAGTGCTTTGCGCACGCCGCAACATGGCCTTCATGAAGTCCTCTTACGAATTCAGACGCATACCTTGCAACAACCTTCGGATCATCTGAATAACTTCTAACGCCTATGCCGGGATTTTGTGGCAGATCGTTGACGTCTACGACCGGTGCGAGATTCCAGTTAAGTCCTACCGCGCGCATTTCTTTTGCCATAATAAGACCGGTTAAATACGCGTTATTTGGATCATTCGTTGCCGCCGTTGCCATGTTGCCCGGAAAGACGGTGAATGGATCTGTCAGGCGCGTGACTATGCCACCTTCCTGATCGACCGCTATCGCAAGGGGATTTTTCGAAATTTTTTGCAATTCGGAAGTTAATTTTTTGACTTGATTGGGATTTTCTATATTTCTTTTGAATAAAATCACATTTCCCAAATGGTAGTCTCTTATCAGTTTTTGAATATTTTCAGATGGATTTGTACCATCGAATCCGCATATCATTATCTGTCCTATTTTTTCCTCATTACTCATCGATTTCAAAAGATTTTCTACTCTTTCAGACATATAGCACCTCTTTTTTAGATGAATATTCAAAAGAACGATCTCTCCGCATCTAAAATACTTTTTATTTTTTGCTCAATTCTCACCTTTTGACAAACTACACCGAAGACTTAATTAGATTTTTTAAAAGAAATGACATTTAACTTTGTTTCAAAATCATCGTAGTAGATATTTTCTTTTTCTGTTTCAATCTCCCCTTCCTGATTATCGTAAGGATCGGATCGCACAAAACGCTTTGACGGATCGAAATCAACCATGAAATTCTCATTTGCGATCATCCTGAAAGCGTCTAAATTTCCAAAATAAAAGTCCCTTAATCTACCTTCCCTTGATCCTCCGAATGAAGGATCCACAGGAATCCATCCGTAAGGTTTGGCATAAAAGTATGCCCAATCGTGAGGGCTTGCGTCTATTGGATTTATAAACCATCCTGATTCCCATCTTGCGGGTACACCACAACTTCTGCACATCGTTATAAAGGTCAATGCCTGAACACCGCAATCACCCCTTAGATTCGACAGTGCAAAATCAGCAAAGGAAGTGTCGTAGGTTGAATATGCGTGCATGTAAGAGTATTTTATGTTTTCGGTTATCCATTCGTATATTCTCTTTGCCTTGAAGTATGGATTTTCTTCTTTGCCGATTATCTCTGAAGTTATATTCTTAACATAAGGACTAAAGACGATATGTGGCGGTACCTCTTTGAGATACTTTGCAATACGCGAGGTTGAAACCCTTGATGGATCTACAACTGAAATTTGCTCTTTGATGGTATATTCAAAACCAACTTTGAAGCGCGTGCCTACCTTTGGCCTGTCTTCCATGTACAGAGTTACGTTTTCGGAATCCGAAGACAATTTGTATTCATGGTTACATTCGATGATCTTTACGCTATCAACCGGATATCCGGTCTTCGGAAATGGCAACCAACATCTTAAAGTCTCTGCGTTGAAGTCTCTTTTTAAAGTCAGTGATATCTCTGCAGTTACGGTATACCTTTGGGGTCTGTCTCCATCTGAAATTTCGATAATTCTTTTGTTGACAAGCGCCCTTACATTTCCCCAAACATTTTCATACCTTTTTGCGTAAGACTCATCTTTGAAAGTAAGGTTTTGAATGAATCTCTTTTCAAAAAATCTATTTTTTTCTATCAAAATGTAATCCAACATGCCTTTTTGAATAAGGATATCGAATTCGTCTTGGGAGGCATCCTTTATGGATTTTTCAAAGATAGACTCTGCCGTTTTCTCATCGTATGGATAATTTTTGATAACTCTTTCTATCCTTTCTGATTCATACTCAAGTCTCTTTCTCAAAAGCGACGGTAATTTTTTGGAAAGTCTTTCTTCTGTCATCTTTCGGGCAATCTCAAAATTTCCGGCATTTTCTTCGCGCCTTATCTCTTCCGGCAAAAGTACACTCAAAAATTCCATACATCACCTTCCGTAAATGAAATAATTCGAAGCGATATCCCGAAATTCTTTGATTTCATTACCCCAGAGGTTTGATAACTCCTCACCGCTTTGTCCGTCATCGATACCCTTTCTGTATCTTTCATCGCCGATCAAAAGATCGAAGTAATACTTTCCATTGGTAATCTCCCACTCAAAATTGGAGTAAAGTTTTTTAAGAGCGAGAATG
>JAJYYZ010000053.1 GCA_021800445.1 bacterium
AGCGGAGGGCAGGATGCCCTAAAATGGTGATCGGTGAGTAGTGAAGAGTGAGCAGTATGATTACAGATTACGCGTCACGCGTTACGAACAGTCTTTAATGTCTGAACTCTAATCTCTTTTCTACATGCTACGAGCCACGTGCTACGTGTCATTATGAGCACGTACCATCGCTACGATTTGGAATTTAAAACTGGTTCAGTATCGATAAGGATGGACGAAGATGAATTGAAGCAGATAAAAGAATTGAGTAAAAACTGGTTGTAAAATATACCGCGTTAATTCGAGCATCCACAAGAACTGGGCTATCAAAAGTTGCAAAACTTGCAAAATGAGTGCGTAAATTTTGAAGGAAAGAAATGGATTCAACTCAGTGCAGTGAAACAGTTTCTGATTGACTTTATACACTATATCGCTATTTCCAATATTGTTTTTTTGTGTGTAATCACATCAACCAATCTCGATTGTATATTTCGGAGCTGAATTAGTTCATCGCTTTCGGCCCATCATCTTGTTCGCCTACGCTTAAAACATTCAGTTGCCTGAATATCTCCAAGGCTAACTACGAAACTGCTGGTTGGGCATTATTTCGATAGGACTTCCATTCATTAGAGTTAACACAATTTCTCAGCCGCACTATACAAATTAGTTTATACTCTCCGATACACGAAGTTTAGTATAAAATTACTAACAATTTCTACGCAACTATTTATCGTTTCTATTTTTACGTTTTCATTAGGTTTATGTACATTTGAAGTTGATTGAATTGGTCCAAAAGATAAACTGGGAATATTTTTGTTTATAGCGAAACGCAAATCACTTGGTGCTCCTATTTTTATTGTTTGTTTTTTCATTGAATGTGTGCTAGCCAATTTTGCAAGGATTTCTGCATAAAATGATTTTGAACTTATTGCTGGTTTTATAAAACCAAGAATCTCTAACTCGAATGTTATATTTGGCAAAAATTCATGAAATACTTGTCTTATAAGTTTTTGATCGAAATTACTTGTTAAAGCATCAAAAACTAAAACTGGAGAATCATCTCTTGATGTTTCAATATGCGAAAAACGCAATGGAATATTATGGGATTTAAGAATGTTATTTAATTCTAGACGATGAGATAAAATAAAAGCACATATTTCTTGGTTTGATACAAAATGTATCCATAGTCTACCGTAACAACCTATGTTTATTTTGTCGAAAGATCCATTTAATGATATAAACAAATCAGCTGCTGATATTTCATTGTTTAATAAATATCCAATACCACCATATCCTCCAATCTCTTCGTCTCCTGTAAACAGAAGTGTTATTGAGATTTTGCCTTCAAATTTTCCTTTTATTTTATCAAGTACACCAAGTGCAATTCCAATTCCACTCTTATTGTCAGCGGCTCCTAAACCGTATAACGTGCCATTGTTTATTTTACCAGCAAATGGAGGATATGACCATTTTTGGTTTGAATATTTGTCAATAGTAACTGTGTCAAAGTGTGCGCTCATAATCAAATGAAAACTTCCATTGCCATAATTAGCAATAACATTATATTTCGGTATTTTTGGTGTGAGAAGTGAAATTAGATTTTTATTATAAAAATCGGGATTCTCAATTTTGGCCGGATTGGTAATTACAGGTCGACTATTGATTCCCAATTTTTGGATTTCTGTCTGGAGGTATTTTGCTATATTCTCGTAACTTTCTTCACTTGTTGCCATGCTTGGAATTGAAATCAATGCCTTAGTTAATGAAATGAAATCCATTTTGTCTCCTTATTTTTGCGCTTTTAAGAAAACCTTATAGTTGAATATCAAGAAAACCAACGAGATAATTAACAAAATGAGTATATTTTGTAAGATCGTCTGGTAATTTTTAGTCATTGTATATCGTAAAGAATCAGCCGCTAAAGATACAGGATTAATCATAGCAATCTTTTGCAATATCATTGGCAAAGAACTTGATGGGTAAAAAACATTGCTTATGAATGTTACCACAACAATTGTTATTGAAATGAAGGCCGTGTAATTTTCTTCAGATTTCAATATGGATGCTAAAATTAAAGATATGTTTGAAAATATAGTGCTAAAAAGAAAGATAGTTAACAATCCGAGTAGTATAAAACCTAATGAAAGAGAAATATCTGGTGATATTATTTTTACCAAGAACAAAATTAAGAAGAGGTCTGCAAAACTTAGAATATAACTATTAATTAATCTGCCAAAAATAAAAGCCATTCTACTGATAGGAGAAGAAAGAATTGTCTCCAACATATCAGAACGTTTTTCTATATTTAAAAGTGATCCGCAAAGCATCGATATTTGTAAAGCGCCGATTATTAAAATACCCGGGAACACATACTCGAGATAGGTTATTGATATACCAGCAAAATTTATCTTACTTAACATATTGTTCAAACTTAAAGATAAAAAAATGAGATAAGATAAGGGCATCAATATCATATTTAACAACATCGTGAGAGATTTTGTCCTTATCAAAAGATCTCGCAAAAAGATTGTCAAAATGTCATGATAAAATTTATTCAATGTTTTTCCCTTCTTTGACAAGTTTTATGAAGACATCTTCCAAAGTGGGACTTGAATTTTGGATTGATAATATTTTCAATCCGTATTTTTGCAAACATGAAATTTCAGATATCAAGTGATCAACGTCATCTGTGCCAAGGGTAATTTTATTGTCCTTATTGGATATAAAAATTGCTTTTTTATCATGAATCAATTGATTTACGTTGATATTCCCCTCGTAAGCAATGGTCACTATTTTTTCTCCCGTGAGTGACACTATATTCGAAGGTTTATCTATCGTAATTATACGTCCATGATCTATTATTGCGACTCTATCACAAAGTTGTTCTATTTCATTAAGATCATGACTTGTTAAAAATATAGTTGATCCCTCATCATGACTTTTGTGTTTTATGTAATCCCAAGTGAGTTGCTTAACGTATGCATCTAATCCTGTAGTTGGTTCATCCAAAAAAATAATTGGTCTGGAACACGCAAAAGCTCTTGCAACCATGATACGACGCTGAGTCCCTCCTGATAAGGTAATAACCTTTTTCTTTCTCAATTCATAAATGCCAAAATCTAACATAATTTGTTTTGTGATATCTTTAATATGCCGTTTTGACATATAATAGTTATAAAAACGTACAAAGGTAGAAATATTTTGCTCGACATTAAGAAACCAATCAAGTGCATAAGGATTTTGTTGAACAAGGACTATATTCTCTCTAACTTTTTGTGAGTCTTTTTTTATGTCATATCCATCTATTTCAGCACTTCCTTCTGTTGGTGCTAAAAGTGTCGTAAGAATGCGAATAGTTGTTGTTTTTCCAGCGCCATTTGCACCAATAAAGCCAAATATTTCTCCTTTGTGTACTTCAAAGTTTAAATGATCTACAGCTATTAAATCATCAAATCTTTTTGTTAAACCAATTGTACGAATAGCGATATCTGCCATCATTTTTGCAAAAAAATTTTTCTTAGTGCTGAAGGTAATACACTTCCACCTATATACGTTTTTTTGTCTTGTGAACAAACAGTTTCTTTTTTTAGAGAACCATACTTTGCCATTGCTTCAGCTCCACATCCACCCCCGCAAAATCCAACTATGGAACAATTTGCGCATTTTTTGAAACTCATTGGATTAAATTCTTTCCACTCATTGAACTTTTCGTTGTATGGAGGATCATTCCAAACATTTCCTACTACAAAGCGTTTATCACCTATTCCATCTAAACAAGTATAAATATCACCATTAGGTGTAATGGCGATATGTTTACCTGTGTAAGCCCAACAATAGATAGGACGAATCTTGTTTCTCTCTCTAAACAATGTTTTGAAACCATTTTTTCTAAATTCCAAGACATATGGCAAAATTGCCTCGTTATAATTATCTGATGAGATACATTGAGCAGAGTAAAAACTGTTTTTGGGCGTATTAGACATTACGCGTTCTAAATCGATAAACACATTTTCCTTGTCTAAACCAGCTTTCTTTAAATTGGTAACTAAAAGGGGTATTGAATTAATGTTATTGTCATCCACATTAATTCTTATAATGAGTTTTGTAACATATTTAGATAGGAAAATCATATTATTTATTAGAATATCATATGTTCCATTACCGTTCTTAAAAATCCTACGTTTGTCATTTACTTCTGCAGGTCCATCAATTGTAATTTGAACGAAAAAAGAATCGAATCGTGACATGAAATCCACAAAACTTTTAGTTATAAGTGTACCATTTGTTATTAACGCAAATTTAGTTTCTACATTATGTTTAATCGCTGCTTCATTCATTTCAATCATAAATTCTCTGCACCCATCTTCATTCAGTAACGGTTCCCCTCCAAAAAGGCCTACATATAAGTGGTGTATATTTTCTTTTTCTATTCTTTGTACGACATGATTAACAGTTTGCTTTATGGTATTATAGTCCATATATTCGTCAGTTTTTTCTTCAAAACAATAAGGGCATGCTAAATTACATTGTGTAGTAACTACAGGCATAACATCAAGTTCATCTCTAAGTTTTATCTTTTCAATGTGCTCTTTCATTAATTTGAAACCATCTTGATCAATATCTATAACAATTCTGGATTCATAAAGTTTTTCTATATCTCTTTTTCGATTTTCTGCCGAAAGATCTGATAAAGATAATGGCATCTCTTTTAATCTCAGAAGAATATCAAGCATTTTATCATCAACTAATACCGTAGTTCCTGTTAGATTAGAAACAACTAAATGTTGTCCCTTATCGTAATTAGGATATAGATAAGTCATTTCACAAAGTTTTAGTTTCTTTTTCATGATATCTATTTCCATAGCATACTCCTTTCGTACTTATTTTTGTCATTGACATCGATCAAAGTAGAATCTGCAAATCATGCATTTTTCACAAAATACTTTCTCATTACTAATTTTTTTAAATTCTGAGGCCTTATTGGCAATACTTGTATTCATGGGTTTTAATGATTTTCGAATTCTACCGGTGATGCCTAATATTTTCAATAAAGCCTCGATTTTCAAAAATTTTTAGATAACAAAACTAAGATGACATAAGCAACAGTAAGTTTCTGGTTCTTCCGATGGGTCGATAATCCATTCTAATAATTCTTCATTTGCATTCATTATCAACACCTCCTTTCTCTCTGTTTCGAGTGAGTAAATTCAATTTTGAAACTTCTTGTTATTCCTTAATTCTTTTTTTGCCCTCACCCCACAATAATCTGCCATTAGGATGTAAAATTTTTTATAGCCAAAATTCTTTCAACCGAGGTGACAGGCATGTTGCGGAACTCTTCAGATGTGTTTCCTTTTCAATTTCCTTGTGATGCTCCACTGTATAGATACACTGCCTTTCTACACATTTTGTCGACACCTGAAACTCAACAGACACTTCTTGTTGCACTGCATTACAAGCAAAAGCGGTTTGAGAATTTTTAAAGTTTGTATCATTCGTTCCCCCACCATCATCGCTGAAGTAAATAGTCGCATTTGAAAAAACAATCGCAAAAGATAGAACTAAAATTATTAAAGCAATTAATATTTTCCACTTCATTTTATCAACCCCTGTTTTATCTTAAAATTATATTTTCTGAGAGTCAAATTTAGTGATCTTGCAAAGCCTTATAGAATAAGGATTTGCAGTAGGTAAAAATTGTAACATTTGGTACGTTTTAAGGCTTTTTCTGATATAATTACACAACAATATTCATTTTAATTCACAATGGAGGCCATATGTTTGATTACAATTTCATTCGAGTTTTTCATATGATAAAATCTCATGGTTCATTTTCAAAACCGTTTTTGAACTTTATCATTTCTAATTCTAATTTATCTAAAGCAGAAAGGGCTTTCATTCTCTGTGTGAAATACGATTATGACTATGATCGGGAAAAAGCATTGTCAGAAATTAGAAAGATCAAAGATTGCCATGATAAAAATCTGAAATTCCTTCTTATGATGAAAAAACTTGAACTTTATAGGAGTTTGGGCAGGAGAAAATATGCGCAAGCACTTTATAACAAGTTGCGAGAAGTGCTTCTATATATTTCACCAAATATACGCGATTCTGTTATAGATGAATTAATTGCTTACATTGCCCTGTCTGGAGAACAAAATGATGATCTTGGGAAGTTCAAATTGGATAATAGACATATAAGCGATTCAGCCAATATATTTTTTGAAATGAATAAGGGGAGAAAACTCATAAAAGATGGTAACAAGGAAGGCTTGGAGAACTTCAAGAACGCTTTAAAAATTGCGACTAAAATATACCATCCGTCTGGGATTGTAACTGCTTTAAACGCATTATGTTGGTATGGAATGAAATATAATCTTGATCAAGCATTAGAATATGGAAAAGAAGCATTATACAGTGCTGGAATGTATTTTGAGGGGGCAAATATTCTGTATGCTTTCGATACAGTGATTGAAATGATGAATAATACTTCGGATATTGCATTTACAGAAATTTCAAGAGATTTTGTGGAATTATACGAGAAAGCTCCAGAAAATATCAAGAAAAGATATAAAAAGGCCAAAAGACTTGCTGAAGATACTTTGAATGGTTCATTTTATCACATTGACGGAAAAATCAAAAGATTTTTAAGAAAGATCAATAAAGAGTATGCGCTTGATGCTTTTATAACAAGAAAACAGGTTTATAACATTCTTCATTCAAAGGTTAAAAGCATTCGTGGCGAAACAATAAGAAGAATTTTAAAACGCATAGACATAAAAGACTTCCAGGTAGATTCTTTACCATCACCTTTCTGGATAGAATTTATTAAAATGAAAGATGGCCTGGATGACGGAATAGATGCCGTGATAAACGAGAGACAAACGCTGGATCCGTACGTTAAAGCAAGGCTCGACCTTGAAAGAGAATTTCTTGGCAGAATGCCGGAACATATAAAAGAGAATTTCATAAAAGCCTATCTGAACCTTGACGAGGATGAAAGGCATGTAATAGACAGATTTGCCAGAGACTACATCCGGTATGACATAAAATGGGGAATGAGGATAGAAGTTCCGGATGAAATGGAGGAATATGTCAAAGTGTTTCATCTGAAAAGAATGTCTGCCGCTTTGGCCTACTGGTCATACGATGACGAAAAAGGAAGGAAAAAATTTGTAAGGACGCTTGGCAGGATAAGAGATGGGATGGGGGAGAGGATTGGGCATGCATATCAAATGATAGGATGAGCCGTCTCTGTCATAAGATTCCTTTTTAGATCATGAGCGGGTAAGATTTCACTTTTAAATTTGAATTAGTATAGTATAGAAGTGGAAAGGAGGAAATGAACGTGAAGATATCTTTTATAGGTGTTGGACGGGTTGGATCAACAACGGCTTTTTCTGTCTTACAACATGAACTTGCAGATGAGATTGTTTTAATAGACGCTAATACTGATCTCGCTAATGGAGAATCTCTGGATCTTCTTCATTCAACACCTTTTTCAAAACGAACAAATATCTACTCTTCTGACTATAAATCTCTCGATGGTAGTTCAATAATAGTTGTATCGGCTGGTGTTTCACAAAAGCCTGGAGAGACAAGACTTGATTTACTGAACAGGAACTCTATTATTATGAATGAAATAGCGAACAAAATATCGTCATATGCTCCGAATTCAATTGTACTTATGCTTACTAATCCTGTTGATATATTGTCTTATGTGGTCTGGAAAAAAAGTGGATTCCCTTCAGAAAGAATTATAGGCTCGGGAACTGTTCTTGATACCGCGCGTTTAAGATCATTAATATCTCAGCATTGTGGCATTTCGCCTTCGAGTATACATGTCTATGTAATAGGAGAGCATGGAGATTCAGAACTAGCAATTTGGAGCAGTGCTATGATAGGCGGAGTACCTCTTAACGATTTTTGTCAATCATGCCCGATGTTTTCGAAAAATTGTAGTTTAAGTCTCAAGGAACTTTTTGAAGAAACAAGAAATTCGGCTTACGAAATAATTAGTAAAAAAGGGTATACAAATTATGCGATAGCCGCAAGTGCAACCGCAATAATCGAAAGTATTATTCGAGACGAAAAAAGGGTTTTAACAGTTTCGATATTGCATAACGATATATACATAAGTTATCCTTGCGTTGTTGGGGAAAAAGGTGTTGAAAGAATTGTAGATATAAAAATTAACGAAGAAGAATATGAGCAATTTAAGAAATCTGTGAGTATTTTAAAAGACTGGATAGAAAAATTACATTTGTGAAAAACGATGAAGTAATTTCTTATTTGATTCTGTCATAGTAATTTAAAACATAGATTACTCAAATCACGCGTATGTACAAAACCACATAAAAATTTCTCCCCGATAAATGTAACAAACAATTATTTTTTTCTTTATCTAAAAGAAATAAACATATTCTACAATAAAATTAATCCCCACCCCATAGGGATGGGATATAAAGGAAGTTTCGGAGGATGTGAGAATATGCAGCAAGAGAAAGAGATAAAGTTAGACATAGAAGGCATGACATGTGCATCATGCGTGAAAGCAGTCGAAAAATCTATATCGAAACTTAAAGGAGTCTCTTTTGTGTCTGTAAATCTTATGGATGAAAAGGCCGTTGTGAAATTCGATCCAGCAGTTGCCAAAGTAAAAGATATGGAAAAAAACGTGAAAAAAGCCGGTTATGGTGCAACATTTATTCCAGACGATGATTACGATCGAGATGAAATAAAACGCAAAAAAACGGTTCAAACCTTCAGAAACAGATTCATCTTCTCTTCCGTCTTTGCCGTACCCTTGTTGTTTATTTCTATGGCCCACACCTTTGGCCTTACGTTGCCTTCGATTATTTCTCCCGATCTTTTTCCTTTGAATTTTGCACTTGTTGAGATACTGCTTGTCATACCGATAATCATCTTTGGAAGAAATTTCTACATAAAGGGTATTCCTCTACTTTTCAAAGGGGAACCCAACATGGACACGCTGGTAGGTCTCGGCACAGGAGCGGCTATAATTTACAGTCTGTTTTCAACCGTTGAAATAATTTTGGGCCATCCCGAGTATGTTTCAGGCCTTTATTTGGACACGGCGGGCGTTATAGTGGCACTTATTTCTTTGGGAAAATACTTCGAAAATCTTTCAAAATCCAGAACATCAACGGCGATCAAGAAATTGATGAATCTGAAGCCAAAAACGGCGATCTTGAAAGTTGATGATTCTCAAAAAGAAATTCCGGTTGAAGAGGTTAAAGTCGGTGATCTTTTGATCGTTAAAGCCGGCATGGCAATTCCGGTTGACGGTGTCATTCTGTCCGGTAATGCTTCAATAGATCAATCAATGCTGACGGGAGAGCCGATACCCATAGACGCATCAAAAGGCACCCATGTTTCTGCGGGCAGCATGAATTTAAACGGAACGATAGAAATGGAAGCACAAAAAGTGGGAAAAGACACCGTTATTTCCAAGATAATAAAGTTGATCCGCGATGCCCAATCGTCAAAAGCGCCTATTGCGCGACTCGCGGATATAGTAAGCGGCTATTTCGTTCCTATCGTCATCGGAATAGCAATACTGACCTTTGTCGTATGGATCTTACTTGGTCTTGGATTCATCTTTGCGCTTACCATGAGCATAGCCGTGCTTGTCATAGCATGTCCATGTGCCCTTGGCCTGGCAACACCGACAGCGATAATGGTCGGAAGTGGAAAGGCAGCCGAAAACGGAGTGCTTTTCAAAAGCGGAGAAGCGCTTGAGACTTTACGGAAGATAAAGGTTTTCGTGTTTGACAAGACCGGTACGATTACGTATGGACGGCCCAAAGTTGTGGATGTCGTACCTATAAACTACGATAAAGATGAATTTTTCAAAATTGCCGCATCGATGGCTTCGAAAAGTTCTCATCCTTTAGATAAAGCAATAGCCAATGAATATGAATCGGTACCGTTCGATGTCGAAGATTTTCAAGCCATCGCAGGAAAAGGAATTACCGGCATCATAAACGGAAAAAGGGTAAGAGTGGGAAATGCGAAATTCATAGAATATGGAGACGAACTTTCGATAAAGGATGGAGAAACACCTGTCTTTGTAGAGTATGACGGTAAAGTTATAGGTTTTATAGGTATTTCCGATGAAATAAACCCAACAGCCATTAAAACCGTCCAAATTTTGAAGCGGATCGGGAAGGTTTACATGCTCACGGGAGACAACGCCAAAACGGCACAGGTTATAGCAAAACAGGTAAGCGTAGATGATTTTTTTGCGGAAACATTGCCGGATCAAAAGGCACAGATAATAGAACATTTGAAGGCAAACAATGTTAAGGTTGCGATGATCGGAGATGGAATAAACGATTCTGTAGCCCTTGCGAAGGCAGATATCGGCATTGCCGTCTCATCTGGCACAGACATAGCGATGGAGACCGCGGATATCGTTTTGATGAAAAACGATCTCGAAGATATCGTCAAGGCAATTGAACTTTCAAATGCAACCATAAAGAATGTCAAAGAAAATCTCTTTTGGGCATTCTTTTACAACATCATAGGAATACCGATAGCGGCGGGAATTTTATACATGCCTTTTGGTATATCTTTAAATCCCATGATAGCGGCACTGGCAATGGCTTTTTCTTCAGTTACGGTCGTTACGAATGCCCTAAGACTTAAGGGCATAAAATTGAAAGGAGATGTTAAAGTATGAAATTGTATGTTGACGGGATGACGTGCGAGCATTGCAAGATGCACGTTGAAGAAGCCTTAAAGGGTATAAAGGGAGTTAAAAAGGCCGAGGTAAATCTCGATAATGGGACGGCAGAGGTAGAAACAAAAAAAGAGATCTCTTTTGATACATTCAAAAACGCAATAGAAGAGGCCGGATACACGCTTGTGAAGATAGAGTGATCTGAATGGAAGAATTTCACGTTCACCATATGGCCGATCATCATTTAAAACATGAAGAGGCATTGAATCTTTTGAAAACCGCGAGAGGGCATCTCGACGCGGTTATAAAGATGATAGAAGACGAAAGATATTGTGTTGATATCTCGACGCAACTGCTTGCCATAATAGCGCTTTTGAAAAAGGCAAACACATCGGTGATAAACAAACATATAGAAACATGCGTTAAAGATGCCGTTAACAACGGAGATGTTGATGAAAAATTGAAAGAATTAGAAACGCTTATGAAATATCTCGAAAAATCTTTGTGAAGGAGGACTAAAATGAAAATTGTTCAAAGAAAGATAAAAATTGATGATTTTGAAGGTGCAAAGAGTAAGTTGAAAGATCTCGTAATTTCGCATAATTTTGCCGTTCTTGCCGAGCATGATTTTGGCGCGATTTTAAAATCGAAGGGTAAAAATCTCGGAAAAAATGCAATTGTCTTCGATATATGTAACGTCTCGAAAGCCCACGATATTTTGACGATTTCTCCAATTGAGGGAATAAATTTACCTTGTAAAATTGGAATTTTCGAAGAGTCCAACGGCTACCATGTTGCATACCTTGATCCAAAAACGATAGAGGTAAATGATGGAAAGTTGAAATCCATTTTCAAGGAAATAAGTGGAGTGCTTGAGGAAATAGCGTTAAAACTTTCTGAGAAATGAAAGGAGAAATCATGAAAAAAATAGATTTAATCGATGAAAACACAACAATAAAAGAAATACTCGATAAGGATTCTTCCATGCAACCAGAACTTTTGAAACTCGGTTTCAACACATGCTGTGCAAAAATGCAGACGATAAAAAACTTTGCCGAAGAAAAGCAACTGGATGTGAGAAAGGCAATGGAAGTTTTAAATTCGAAGATAGAAGAGATAAATGAAATAAACGAAATTCTTGAAGAAGGGAAGTGAAAATATGATGTGGTGGTACGGAGGTCCCGTAGGAGGATGGAGTGGCTATGGTTGGGGCTGGGGTGGTGGATGGATCATGATGATAATAGGCATTTTAGGATTTTTCTTCGTAATTTGGGGAATAATAATGATCATCAGATGGTTTACAATGGGTAATCAATGGTCAAGCCGTCCCTATCGTAGGCATTATTACAGATATAATGGTAGAAATGATTACGACGATGCTGTCTCTGCCCTTAAGATGAGGTACGCCCGAGGAGAGATCACAAAGGAAGAGTACGAAAGAATACTTAAAGATTTAATGAATAATTGAGGCTTGCTTATGAAAAAAGGAAATGTGAGATTACCCGTAACTGGAATAGTATTTTTGTTAGTTGGCGTAAGTATAACTGTTTTTGCATTTGGATTTAGTATGTGGGGTGGATTTACACAAGATACAACGATCAGCGCATCTGAAGTCTCGGCTTTAAATACACCAGCAGGTACGAATGTGAAAATAGACAAAAATTCCAACACGATTTATTTTTACGGGCTGGATGTGATCATTCCAATTATAGCAAGTCCTGAGAATGGCCCAATGTACGCTTTTGAAATATATGGACTTGTAAATCCCAAAATAGTCGTGCAAAAAGGCGCTAATGTTACAATTGAATTTGTCAATGGAGACAATGATATGTATCATGGAGTTGTTGTAACTCCCGGTGCGCCACCTTACTACTACATGGGAGAAATGATGTTTGACAGGTCAGCATTCGCCGGTTCCTTTGTGCAACCCTTACCTCCAGAGAGCAATCATAAGTTCTATTTTGCCAAGGCAACTTTTAAAGCCAATATTTCAGGTAGTTTTTATTACATATGTCAAGTCCCAGGTCATGCAGAAAACGGTATGTACGGCCAATTCGTGGTGAGGTGATATCATGGAAAAATTGTTCAAATGCGATATATGCGGCCTGCATTACAGAGATGAGTCTCTTGCAAAGCAATGCTACGAGTGGTGTTCTACTCACAATGGAAGTTGCAACATAGAAATTACCAAATACTCCATTGAGGCTCAATCAAGATCAAAATTTTTCATGAACGAAAGGAGATGACAAAAATGGGTTGTTGCCATGGAATGGGAAATATGGACAGTGTAAAAATGAACAACATGTCAGATGAACAATCCGGGCACAAAACTTCAGAAGCGCTTGAGATATTAAAAACGAGATATGCGAAAGGCGAAATAACTCTTCAAGAATACGAAGAGATGAAAAAAACGATCTCTGAGAATTAAAAAATGAAAACGCAGGTTAAATATGATATTTTTTCAAAATTTTATGATTTAGTTGAAGAATACATGGAGGAAAAGAGTTTTTCGAAATGGCGGAAGATAGTTTGGGAAAGAGTGCCGCCAGGATCTAAAGTGTTGGAAATTGGAGTGGGAACGGGCAAGAATATACCGTATTATCCTAACGATGTTGAAATCGAAGGAATAGATTTTAGTCAGGGAATGTTGGAAAGAGCCATTTCACGATCTACAAAATATCCTGACAAGAAAATAAAATTGATGAGAATGGATGTATCTAATATGAGTTTCCCAGAAAGTTCGTTTGATTTTGTCATAGCAACATTTGTTTTTTGCACCGTTCCCGATCCAGTTTTAGGATTTAAAGAAACAATAAGAGTTCTTAAGCCACATGGTAAAGCCATTTTTCTTGAGCATATGAGAAGTAATAAATGGATCTACAATATACCTCTTTACATGATAAATCCAGTGATCAAAACACTTACTGGAACCAGTGTAATAAGAAAAACAAAAGAGAATATCTTGAATTCTGGGTTTAAGATTTTAGAAGAGAAGAATCTTTTTTCAGATATTGTGAAATTGTTAATTTGTGAAAAAATTTGAATTAAGGTGATGAAAATGTCAAAATTTGAATCTGATAGAGTGGGCAGAGTTTAGTCATGCTTTTATACCGAAGATTTGGAATTTAACCCTTTTTAAGCAAGAATTCTCC
>JAJYYZ010000075.1 GCA_021800445.1 bacterium
ATAGTGATGGACGAAGACACGTGCATGGTAGATGTGGCGAGGTTCTTTTTACAGTTCACGGCGGATGAATCGTGCGGTAAATGCACACCATGCAGAGAAGGCACAAGAAAGATGCTCAGCATCCTCGATAAAATAGTCGAAGGCAATGGCACGATGGAAGACATAGAAAAACTTGAAACTCTTGCGGCTACAATAAAAGATACCGCGCTTTGCGGACTTGGACAGACGGCACCAAACCCTGTTTTATCCACGTTAAGGTATTTCAGAGACGAATACGAAGCGCACGTGGAAGAGAAGAGATGTCCTGCGAAATCCTGTAAGGCCTTGATCGCGTACAGGATAGATCCTGCCAAATGTACGGGATGCACAGCGTGCGCGAGGGCATGTCCGACGGGAGCGATAACGGGAGAGATAAAGAAAGTACACACGATAGATCAGGAGAAATGCATAAAGTGCGGAAGTTGTTACGAAGTGTGCAGATTTGATGCGGTCGAAAAGTTAGACGCAGTTGAAGTAACAGCGAATACATGATTTAATTAGAGAGTATAAACTAAGTTAGTTTCAAATTCCGAATCATCGCTGCGACAGCCAATTTGGCACGTAGCAGGTGGCTCGTAGCAGGTAGCAAGAATTGACAATTTTCAATTGATAATTGTCAATTAAAATAGGTTCACTTCTCACGCTTCACCGATCACTGATCAAACATTCGTTGAGTTAAGTATGATGCCCCTTGGATTGCCAAGGGGCTTATTCTATATTTTCCGCTTTGGTTTCCCTTCCCAGAAAAGTCGTCAAAAAGGCCATTAAAAAGGCCAAAATCGAAAACCAAATTAGCGCGTGTAAAACATTGGCCCCGAAAAAAGCAGCCACAAAATAAGGCGCTATTATGCCCGCGATTCTTGCCATCATTCCAGAAGAACCATTCGCGCTGCCCCTGAAGGATGTCGGAAAAAGTTCTGGCGTATAAGCGTAGACAAGGCCCCAGACACCCATGCAAAAGAAACTTGTTATCAACCCAGCGATGATAAGCGTGTAAATGTTTGTGACAAATGAGAAAATCAACGTTGAAATGGCCGTTCCTGAAAAGAAGAAGATCAAAGAAGATTTTCTTCCTATTTTTTCTATAAAATAAGCAGCGCTAAGGTATCCAGGCAGTTGTGCAAGAAAGATGAAAAAAGAAAACCATAACGCGCTTGTCTGTGTTATTCCGGTTGTTGCGAGGATTTTAGGTAGCCACGTGAATAAACCGTAATATATCAAACTTATGACAAACCATGATGACCATACAAGAATGGTGCTTTTAAAATAGTGCTTTTCAAAAAGGGCCTTAACCGGAATTACAGGTTTTTCTATCGCTTCTATATCTTCTTCTATACGTCTACCGAAAAGATCTTCAAGACCTTTTTTTCCTTTTTTCAAGAAAATGTAGCGTGGGCTTTCTTTTATCCTCAAAAATGGTATAAAGATCAAAGATGCTACTAAAATTGAATAGTACACACTTCTCCATCCTGATCCAAGTGTAACTGCGTACAATCCTATCAAAATACTGCCTATTGCCCAACTTGATTCAAGCAAGACGAGATACCTTCCCCTTATTTTTATAGAGGCACTTTCGCTAAGATACGCATTAACAGATGGCATAAGGCCTCCATACCCTATACCTGACAAAAATCTAAAAATCCCAAAGATCATAGGAGATGTCGAAAAGCCATCAATGAACGTAAAAAAGATCGTAAAAGTCAGAAAAAGATTCATGGCAAATTTTCTTCCAACCAAATCAAGGACAAAACCAGAACTTATAGCTCCCAAAAGCATGCCGACAAAGGTTAAACTCGCAATTGTACTTGACTGAAATGTTGAAAGGTGCCATTCTGAGGAAATGCCTCCCAATGTGAATGTCATCATCATAACTCCTGCAGCGTCGGTCATCCATGCAAGCGAGAAAAGCAGAAGCAGAGATCTTTGAACTTTGGAAGGCACATAAAGATCAACGACATGGTCTATTTTCATCTTTATCCTCCTATTTCAAGATGAATTTCTTTCTGTCAAGGGCCAATATTATGCGATTTATTGTTTCTTCATCCTTTGCCTCTATGGTGTGAAGATGCACACCGTTTGAAAGGGATAAAAGAGGCATGGCAACGGATGTTTCGATCATTCCCATGAATTTCTCAACCTCGTCTTCATTTGAGACGTTGATGTTTCCCTTTATTTCACCGTAAATGGGATGTTCAACGATGACGTCTAAAACTCTTCCACCATTTTGAACGACACACATCAATTCTTCTTTTATTTTTTCTTTTGAATGCTTGACTGCAATTATCCTTTTTATGCCGTCATTCTTTTTCATTAACTTGTATCCCCTTGCAAGAGATATTATGTTGTAATTCATCGATCTTAAAACGCCTATATCCTGAACGATTATCTGCCTTGTAACTCCTAAAATTCCGGCGATTTGATCCCCGTTGATCTCCGAATCTGATTTTGAGAGCAAATCGATTATTTTTCTTCTTCTTTCTTCTTTTTTCACCGCAATCACCTCTGCAATTTTACCATATGTATATACATATGTCAATAAAACGAATTGACTCATAAAAAATCTACATGAAAGTGAATCGATGAATCAAAATAAAAATCTACACGAAAATATGGATGAATGACGGATAATCTTCTCAGAA
>JAJYYZ010000054.1 GCA_021800445.1 bacterium
ACGCTGCGATAAATATAAAGCGTCAAGGATTACGCGTGATGAGTCATGAATTTGAGAACCGTGGGACACACGGGGATAGCTCGTTGATACTTAGCACAGGGGTGCTATTGAGCGAGAAGCCCCCACTTCTATAAGTGGTGGGAGCATGTCACATGAGATGGCTTTTTTTCATTTTGATCTTAACAGGGAGTGCTTTTATGGCCTTTTCATCTTCATGGGCTTTGGTTTTAACAGGCGGTGGCGCACGAGGGGCATACGAAGCTGGAGCTCTTAAAGCGATAAATCAATTAGACCTTGACGTGAAAGGTGTTTATGGTACTTCTGTTGGGGCCTTAAATGGTGTCTTTTACTGCCAGGGAGAAACTGAAAAACTCTACAAGACATGGCAAGATCTTTCTTACTCTGCCGTTATGTCGGTAAATGCTTCTTCCACCACCAATGTGTACTTTCATGTGGCGCGTGAAATATTATCTTTTCATCTTCTAAACGTTAAGCCATTAAATGAAATAGTAAAAGAAAATCTTGATGAAAAGCGGATTAGAGATAGTGGAATAGATTTTGGACTTGTAACTTACGATCTTTCAAAATTTTCTCCCGTCGAATTGTACCTTTCGCAAATTCCCAAAGGACAACTTTTGGATTATGTGCTTGCAAGTGCGAATTATCCGATCTTCCAAAGGCAAGTCATAAACGGTCAAACCTACATAGACGGAGGAGTTTACAACAATGCACCTGTAAACATGGCCCTTGAAAAAGGATTTAAAAAGATCTTACTTGTAAACGTTTCGGATATTCCTTTTTCTCTTCCACAAATACCGAAGGATGTCGAATTGAAGATCATAACACCATCCGGAACGATAGGAAGTGCCATGGATTTCAATCCAACAGAGGAACGCAGATTGGAACAAATGGGATATTTAGATACCCTAAAGGCCTTTGGCAAATTCGTCGGACATGATTATTACATATATCCACCAAAATCACCCGTACTTATAGATGCTTTGCTTTCCATGGATGCAACGGAACTTTCTAAAGTAGCTGGTATTTTTGATTTAAACATAGGAGGTTATTCACATGATCTTGCAGTCTACGGTATTTTAATTCCAAAAATTTTGCAAACTGTTAAAGCCACCTCTTTTGATTCTTTAAATCTTGATTTGCTTGAAATGGCGGCAAGCACACTTGACGTAAACAGATTGATACCATACACACAGCGCGAACTTGTGATGGCAATAGCCAAAAGCGATCAAAAATTAAGAACGAGTTTTCTTTTTTTCCAAATAAGTGATAACTCTATCGTTGAAAGTGTGAGGGAGATATGTAAGTTTATAGTTTCATCCGGCATGAAGTGTTAAAAGGAGAGCGATGTGAATGTTCAGAATTTACATGGGATCCATTCTTTCATCTACCGAATTCACGAAATTCGATCTTGGCATAACTTCGGATCGTACGCTCTCGACGATTGGTAGATGGTTAAAGGTAGATGAAAATGGAATTGTTTTTGACGATTCCAATTTCAATATCTTTCAGAGAAGGTGGCGTGTGCCCGTAACGCTGGACGAACTTTTTTTCGAATCATCGAATTTGAAAATCGGCACACTTTACAACGATGAACTGAGAATGCGTGATCTCCTTCTGAGAATTACCGAGTTTAAAATAGATCTCATCGTCGGATATCTCAAAAGTCAAAGTTACAACCCTTACGAACTTATAGCGAGTGGCTGGGGGTGTGCCCAAACAACTGGCATCCCGACGATTATTGTAAACGTAACGCCACCTGAAAATGTGAATTATTCTTTCTTCTTAAAAATGACTGAATTCACCGATGGGATGATAGTGCTTTCTGACAGATACACAATGGTTACTTTTTCGGCAGAAAAGAAAGAATACACTCAAAATAACAAAGGACAAGCGGAAAAATGATCTTTGGAAAGATATCAAATGTTTTCAGATCTTTTTTTCTGAAAAGAAAAGCAAACGCTTTTTTGGACCGTCCGGTAATCGAGCCTGATGTTTTTGAATATGTAGGAGTTATACAATTTCAGCATCAGAATTTCAAAAATTCCAAAGATTTCCATACAAAAATTTTGTCCCTTGTGAAAGTGGCAAAAATGGAAGGATCTCAACTTGTGCTTTTTCCGGCTGGAATGAATATGGAACTGTATTCTGTCCCTGAAGAAAGCCTTTCCAGAAATCAAATATCAAAGATAGAAGATGAATGTTTAAAGGTTTTTTCCAACGTTGCCTCCATCGAAAAAATTTACGTTGGATACGCCGATTTGGTTAAAGGCATGAAGATATATCATTTTATAAACAGCAACGGTAAATCAGTTGAAGGAAACATTTTTACGATCTACAACGTGAAAGTTGCCTTCATGGACGATGAGATAGATGAAGACGTTGATCTGATTTTAAATCCGTGCCTTACCAAGAAATGGGCCGGTGATTATGAATCATTTGGTCATGCATGGCTTTATTCCCAGCAGAAATATTCATATTCGATGGAAAGTTACATGGTAGGAGATCATTTCACAGGTCAAAGTGGAATTTACGCTCCAATAGAAGCGACCGAATCCATGAGCGGTATAATAAAGCAGACACAAAGCAAAATTCTTGAAGAAACGTTGGTAGCAAAGATAGATTGTTCTATTCTTGGTATGGTAAAAAGGAAGAAAAGCGTTAAAGATGAGTACGCAAGATTGCTTGAGAACAAGTGAATTTGGAGGTGTTTTGGATGAAAAAAAGATTTTCTCATGAAAAATTACCGGAAGAGGAGATACAAAAACTTAAGTTACTCGGAAAACGCTGTCGAGGAGACATCATAAAAATGACAACTGTCGCTGATTCAGGTCATCCCGGAGGTTCTATGAGTTCGATAGACATATACCTTACGGTTTTTTCAAATGCCCGAACAGATCCTAAAGATCCTTGGAACCCGTCGAGAGATAGAATCATCGTGAGTCATGGTCATACTTCTCCAGGAGTTTATGCTGCTCTCGGTGAACTTGGGTTTTTCAACGTGGAAGATGCCATAACAGGTTTTAGATATTTTGATTCTCCATTTGAAGGTCATATCACAAGAGGTATTCCAGGCATCGAATGGACAACCGGAAATCTCGGGCAGGGATTGAGCGCCGCGTGTGGCATGGCATTATCTGCGAAGATACAAAATCTTGATTACCACACTTTTGTACTTATGAGTGATGCCGAACAGGCCAAAGGTCAGGTGGCGGAAGCAAGAAGATTTGCAAAAAAATTCGGCCTTTCAAATTTAACCGTTGTGATAGATTACAACGACGCTCAAATAAGCGGACGTGCACGTAACGTGATGTTTGTCGATATAAAAGAAGATTACGAGGCAGACGGATGGAGAACACTTGAAGTTGACGGACATGATTACGCTCAATTGTATGACGCCATAAAATATGCCCTTAAAAATCAAGACAAACCGACGGTGATCATAGGTAGAACGATGATGGGAAAGGGAGTTTCTTTCATGGAAGATGATGTTGAATATCACGGAAAAGCACTTTCCCTTGAACAAGCCGATAAGGCTTTGAAAGAACTCGGTGTCGAAAATGATATTCAACAGTACATCGAAAGGCGTAAAACTTTTTCAATGCCTCATTTCGAGATAAAACCTTATCAGGTTAAGATCGATATAGGCAAAAACAGAATTTATAAAGCAGGTGAAAGTGTTGCGAATCGCGACGCTTTTGGCCGTGCTCTCGCAGATATAGAACTTTCCAATTCCAAGTTGACCACCAACACGCCTGTTGCCGTCATAGATTGCGATCTCAAACCTTCCACAAAAACGGATCTGTTCGAGCATGTAGCACCGGATCTTTTCTTTCAGGCAGGCGTCCAGGAACACAACGCAGCAACGGTCGCAGGAGCGCTTTCAAGCCAGGGCGTAATTACTTTCTTTGGAGACTTCGGTGTGTTTGGAATAGATGAAACCTACAATCAACAAAGGTTAAATGACATAAACCACACGAATTTGAAGTTGATCGTGACCCATGTGGGCACCGACGTCGGCGAAGACGGCAAAACGCACCATTGCGTTGATTACATAGGCGGTTTGAGAAATATATACAATTTCAAACTCATCGTGCCTCAGGATGGAAATCAAACCGATAGATCGGTAAGATTTATGGCAAAGGTGTGGGGAAATTACGCCATGGCCGTTGGTAGATCGAAAATTCCAGTTATAACCAAAAGTAACGGTGAAGCATTTTTTGATGAGAATTACGAGTTTGTTTACGGCGAATGCGATCTTTTCAGAAAAGGCGAAGATGTCACTGTTTTTTCAACCGGTCAAACTTCCCACATCGCCGTCAAAGCAGCAGACGATCTACTTAAAGAAGGGATCAAAGTTACGGTCGTGGGAGTACCGACACCTTTTGAATTGCCAAAATGGATAACGACTTACATATCTTCGAAACATGTTTTAACTTTCGAAGATCACAACGCCAACACGGGACTTGGTGGTGTTATATCCGAGTTTGCACTTGACAATCGTGCTTATCCAAAAAGTTTTACAAGAATAGGTCTCTTCGATTACACAAGATCCGGTCTTGTAAAGGACCTTTACAGAATAGAAGGATTAGATGTGGATTCTCTGAAATCAAAGATAAAGGAGATTGTTGGATGAGACTTTTGCTTCACATCTGTTGCGCGCCGGATGCCACCACAGCGTACAAAAGGCTTTCTGGATCCGGCGAAGTTGTTGGGTATTTTTTCAATCCGAACGTTCAACCGTACGAGGAATATTTGAAAAGGCGTCAGGCACTTGAAAAACTGTCATCTATCTGGAACTTTGACGTCTTTTACCCTCCTTATGATCCGGATGAATGGTTTAAAACAGTCAGAGGCCTTGAAGATCTGCCGGAAGGATCTATGAGATGCAAAGCATGCATCGCCTTTAGATTGAGAAAATCTGCACTCTTTGCCAAAGAAAACGGATTCGACGCCTTTGCCACATCTCTCACGACGAGTCCTCACAAAGATGTGAACTTCACAAACGACATTGGCACAAAACTTGCCAAAAAAATAGGCACAACGTACATTCCAAGCGCTTTCAGAAAAAATAACGGTTTCTTGGAAAGCGTTAATTATTGCAAATCGCTTGGAATTTACAGACAAAATTATTGTGGTTGTGTTTTCAGCCTTCCAAAGGTTAAGGTGTGATGAATGGAAATATGGGATGAAATCGGAGAAAAACTGATTGATCTTTTCAACGGAGATGTTATCTGTACCGATATGGAAGGTGTTCCGAAATTCTCAACGATGGGTCTCTCTGCCGATCTTTCTCAGGCCGTTTCGGTTGCCATAAAGACAGGAGTAAGGGTAGGCCTTGTGCACGATCAAAAGCACGTGCTTGTCATTCCTTTCAATTTCACAAATTTTAAAGGCTGTGTACTTTTGGTTGGATACGAATTTTCTGAAGAGACTTTGGCCATTTTCGTCCAAAATGTACTTGAAGAGTTTGCAAAAACAACGGAAGGTTACGCTGAAGAATCCATACCTTCTGAGATAATAAGCGCTTTTAAGGGGGTAAGTAAGCCCATTTTGTGTGCCGCGATATCTCAAATAGGTAACATCCAGTTAAGAGGAGAAATGGCCAAAATCGGTGGAAGATTTGTCAAGCATATGGAATCGGGAGAGGATTTTTTCATCTTCGATGGAAAAATCGAAAAAGTTCCTGAGGGATGCAAGGCTGGAATTTCCGTGGATCCAACTCCTGAAATAGCCTATCATCAGTCTGTAACGGCTCTTCATTACGGATCGGATCCATCCGGGCTGTCGAGTTATTCAAAACTTTCTCCTGTGTTCTTAATTCAAGATATCATCGAAAACAAAGGAATGAAGAAAGTTTTGATCGAAAAACTCGAAAAATATCCTGAACTCCTTCAAACTTTGAAAATTTTTTTTGAAAACGACGTGAGTCCCGTCAAAACTTCAAAGGTCATGAAAATACACCGTAACACGATCCTCAACAGACTCAACAAGATAAGAGAAATAACGTACCTCGATCCGAAAGTTTTTAAAGACAGCGTTATACTTTATTTGACACTTATGAATTCGGAGGAAAAAGTCCTTGAGTGAAAAGATCGTCCATGTCGTGGGCGGAGGACTTGCCGGCAGTGAATCCGCTTATCAAATAGCGCAGGCAGGATATGATGTTGTGTTGCACGAAATGAGACCTATTGTAAAAACAGATGTGCATGAAACAGACAAATTCGCCGAACTTGTCTGTTCTAATTCTTTGAAATCCGTCGATCTTAAAAATGCTTCGGGGCTTCTTAAAAAAGAACTTACCGATCTTGATTCCTTTGTCTTAAAAATTGCCAACAAGCATGCCATTGATGGAGGAAAAGCGCTTGTCGTCGATAGAGAAACGTTTTCCGAAGAGATAACTTCCATCATCGAATCTCATCCAAAAATACACGTTCAAAGAGAAGAAATAACAGAAATTTCACCGGATGATTTTTGGATAATCGCAACGGGCCCTGCAACCTCCGAAAAACTTTACAAATGGATCATGACGAAATTTAAAACAGGATCACATTTTTTCGATGCGGTTGCTCCCATAATTGATGCCACGACGATCGATATGTCAAAGATTTTTCTTGCAAACAGATATGAAGATAAAGGGAAAGATTATTTTAACTGTCCCATGAACAAAGATGAATATCTTCAATTCAGAGAAAATCTTGTCAACGCCGAAGTGCTTCCTATGGAAAAATTCGACAGAAAACTCTTGTTTTCAAGATGCCAGCCAATTGAAGAAATAGCAAGATCCGGAATCGATGCCATGAGATATGGCCCTTTAAGACCTGTCGGGTTGGAATTAAACGGTAAAAGGCCGTATGCGGTTGTTCAACTAAGACGCGACAATTACGCAGGAACTTTGTTAAACATCGTGGGTTTTCAAACAAGGCTCAAATGGCCTGAACAGCAAAGAGTTTTTAGAATGATACCCGGACTTGAAAATGTTAAAATTGTAAGGTATGGGGTAATGCATGCCAACATTTACATAGAACCATCCAAAGTTACGGATGAGTTTTTCAGATCGAAAACCATGGAAAATCTTTTTTTTGCCGGTCAAATAACCGGAGTTGAAGGGTACGTTGAATCAATCGCCACGGGACTTTACGTCGGAAGAAATGTCGTTAGAATTCTGAATGGTTTAGATCCTGAAAGATTTCCGTGCAACACGATGATAGACTCTTTGATAGATTATGTCACAAAGGCAAAAGATTTACAGCCAATGTACGCCAATTTTGGCATATTGAAAAAGACATTAGAGATTGGAGATTAGAGACTAAAAAGCAGCACATGGCCAATAGCCTATGGCAAAAACAAAAGGCGATTCCAGTTCTTCGACTGGAATGACGGACGGAGGCGGAGAGCATGATGCCGAGAGGTGGCCTCCGCAGCTTGCGAGGACTAGACACCGAAGGGCGAATGCTGAAGCCGACGCACAAAAAGGCATATAGCATATGGCAAGAAAGAGACATTAGGGATCAAAAACATCAGGGAGGAAAAGATGGACGAAATTCCAGAAGAAACAAAGATGCGTGTCGAAAAACTTCGAAAGGAAATAGAATATCACAATTACAGATACTACACACTCAACGATCCTGTTATAACAGATTACGAGTACGATATGCTTGCCAAAGAACTTGTGGATCTTGAAACTAAATATCCTGCCCTTAAAAGCCAGAATTCTCCGACGCAAAGAATAGGTGCGAAAATCCTTGATGGCTTTTCATCTGTAAGACATCCATCTTTGATGTACAGCCTCGACAACATTTACTCTTTTGATGAATTAAAAGAATTCGATGAGAGAATAAAAAAACTTGCCGAGCGAGATGAAATGGAATACGTTTGCGAAATGAAAATAGATGGCCTTTCGATAAGACTTAAATATGAAAAAGGTGAACTCGTGCTTGCCGCAACCCGTGGAGACGGTGAGGTTGGAGAAAATGTTACTGACAACGCAAGAACAGTCAGAACCATACCTTTGATACTCAACGAGCCGATAGATGTTGAGGTACGAGGGGAAATATACATGTCTTTCACTGAATTTAAAAAACTTAACCTTATAAGACAACATCAGGAACTGCCGCTTTTTGCAAATCCACGTAATGCGGCCGCGGGTACTTTAAGACAACTCGATACATCGGAGGTCGCCAGAAGACATCTTGATTCTTTCATATATACCCTTGAAAGTCCTCGAAAATACGGAATCAAAACACAATGGGATGCACTTCAATTCATGAGAAAAATTGGATTCAAAGTTAACGGCGAATCAAAAATCGCCAAAAATCTGGACGATGTAAAAACATACCTTGAATGGTGCGAAAAGAGAAGAGAAGAATTGGATTATCCCATAGATGGTGCTGTCCTAAAGGTAAATGACTTTAATCTTCAGGAAAATCTCGGCTTTACCGCCAAGGCTCCGCGCTGGGCCATAGCATATAAATTCCAGGCCGAACAGGTTAGAACGAAAATACTCAAAGTCACAGTTCAGGTTGGGAGAACAGGAACGCTCACACCTGTCGCCGAATTAGAACCTGTGCGTCTTGCCGGAACGACGGTAAAACGTGCGTCTTTACACAATTTCGACTACGTCAAAGAAAGGGACATAAGGATAGGCGATATAGTTATAATAGAAAAAGCCGGCGAAATAATACCGCAGGTTGTTAAATCCATCGTTGAAGAGCGTAAAGGCGATGAAAAACAGATAAATCCCCCCACATCGTGTCCAATATGCGGTGGACCTGTTGGCAAAATCGAACCTCAAGATGTTGCGTTAAGATGTTTAAACCCTTATTGCCCTGCCAAATTGGAAGCATGGATCGAAAATTTTGCCTCCCGAAAGGCTATGGATATTCATGGACTTGGAACCAAATTGATAAAAAAACTCATAGAAAGCGGTAAAGTTAAAGACCCTGCCGACATTTACGATTTGAACAAAGAATTCATCTCAAAATTGGAAAACATGGGTGAGAAATCGGCTCAAAATCTCATGGATGAGATAGAAAAGTCAAAAAATCTTCCTTTTTCCAGACTCATAACCGCAATCGGCATTCCGATGGTAGGAGAAACGACCGCAAGACTGCTTGAGAAACGTTACCACAACATCGAAGAACTTGAAAAAGCAAAAAAAGAAGAACTCATAAAAATAAACGGAGTGGGAGAAAAGGTTGCGAATTCAGTCGTTCAATTCTTTTCGCTCGACAGAACGAAAGAAATGATCGAAAAACTCAAATCTCATGGAGTCGGAACAGGAATCGTATCTCCAACCAGATCGCCTTCTGTGCTTTCCGGAAAACGTTTTGTTATAACGGGAACACTTTCAAAACCCCGTGAAGAAATAAAACAACACCTCCTTAATCTTGGAGGTGATGTTGGAGAAAATGTCTCATCAAAAACAGATTATCTCATCGCTGGAGAAAATCCGGGTTCCAAAATTGATAAAGCAAGAAAACTCGGCGTTAAAATCATCGACGAAAAACAATTGGAAGATATCATTTCTCAACTTTCAAAGACAAGTTCATAAGTAATTTCGGCGGATTTTCTAAGCATCGCCGATGCACTGCAATATTTTGTCTGAGATAAATTGACGGCTTTTTCGGCATTTTCTTTCGGTACATTTCCGATAAAAATGTACTTCAAGTGGATAGATGTGTAAATTTTTGGATGTTCTTTCGCTTTGACGTAATCAATTTCTATTTTAAAATCTTTTGGTGGTGTCTTCATCTTTTCAAGAATTGAAATTACATCCATTGCTGTACATCCTCCAAGCGCTGCCAACAGCACCTCCATAGGTCTTGCCGCTGCATCCTCTCCACCGACATTTGGAGAAGAATCCATCACGACTTCATGATTTGACTCGGTGTGTGCTGTGAATTTCATCTTTTCATTCCAGTTTAAAGTCAGCATCTTAAAACCTCCCGTAATTTTCTTTTATCTATTTTTTCAAAAAAGATTCCATCGTCTATACGGTGGAGATGAATTTGAAAAATGTAGCTAAATAACACATGCTATGCTAACATATACAGTGTAAATATTATACACTGAATTCACTTTAAAAGCCGAATGCTTATTTACCGAAGTGGAGGGCAGGATGCCCTCGAGATGGCCTCCGCAGCCTGCGAGGACCAGACATCGAGGGGGGCACCTGCCGGAGCGATAATTTGGAATTTGAATTTTGTTCGGTATACAATATTTTGCTTTTTTTGGAGAGTATGCGGAAAGTCAGGGAAAAGATGCTTAAGGCATATAAGTTTCGTCTCTATCCTACAAAAGAGCAGATTGTCAAATTGAACATGCACTTTGGACATACGCGCTTTGTCTACAACTACTTTTTAGAGTATTCCAAAACGCAATATAAAGATGGAAACAAAACCAATTACAACGATTGGTCCAAAGTCTTGACACAACTAATGCGTACGGAAGATTATTCATGGCTGAAAGATGTCAATTCACAAACCCTTCAGCAATCTCTCATGGACTTACAAAGCGCTTTCAAGCATTTCTTTTCACATCGTGGTAGGTATCCTATAAATTCTTTGTTTCTGTTCTTATAGAAATTGATGAACCTGCTCCTGTCAAAGATATAGATCCCCAGAAAGCAATCGGCATAGACATGGGATTGAAAGACTTTGCGATATTATCCGATGGAAAGCGGATATCTCATCCCAAAGTACTTGCAAAATATGAAAGAAATGTCGAAAGATGTCAAAAAAGTCTTTCAAAGAAGGAAAAAGGATCACACAACAGAGAAAAAGCAAGACACAAATTAGCGCTTGTTCATGAAAAGATCACAAATGTAAGAATGGACTTCATACACAAACTCACACGAGAACTGGTCAACGATAGCCAAGTTGACCTGTTTGCATTGGAAGATTTAAATGTATCTGGTATGATGAAAAACCATAAACTGGCAAAGTCAATTTCTGATTCATCCTGGAGCATGTTCAAACGAATGCTGACATACAAAGCAGAATCTCTGGGAAAGGAAGTAATAGAGATTGACAGATTTTTCCCATCATCCAAGACATGCGGTGTATGTGGATACAAGGCAGAACTTACTCTTGAAATCAGAAAGTGGGAATGTCCAAATTGTCATACCATCCACGATAGAGACATAAACGCGGCGATAAATATACGGAATCAAGGAATAATGAAACACACTACGGCAGGGATTGCCGAAAATCAAGCCTGTGGAGAACGTGTAAGACCTGCTAATTCAGAGGCAATGTTCTATGAAGCAGGAAACTCCGTCTATACGACGGAGTAGTTCACTATAATAAGGATAAGATTTTCTGTCAAGCAATGCCTTCAACGCCAACGGATAAAGCATTTTTAAGGGTATGGATCAAAAACACCGGAAACACCTTTACGAATTTCAACATAATCTACGACATCGTAGATTCACAGATGAATTATCTAACTCTTCAGGCATAATATCTTTCGGAATCGGGATTTTCGATCTTTCCATCTGTCGAGAGATATGTGGATATTCCGATAGGAAATTACAAAATGGTCAGAACCGGTGAATACCATGTTTCGATGATGATCACCTACAAAGGAGATAAGAATTCAAATCAGCAGATAAAGACCGAGATCACATTTGAGATAACGCAGGATGATCTTGTCAGGATGGAGAGGCAATCTGAACTACGAATGGATTCAGGCAAAACTTTTGTGGGCAAACGGTTATACCTTTGGAGGAGGTATAACTCTAAGTTGGTGAGAAGATTGTCTTTCTCTACCCCCACTGTGGCCGTAAAAGCGGCCACTTTTTTTGATTTGCAAAAGCAGTTGATAGGATGTACAATATATTTGGTAACGAGTAAACAGCAGATGGCAAATAGCATATGGCAAGAAAGAGACATTAGAGATTGGGGATTAGAGACTAAAAAAGCAGCACATGGCCAATGGCCTATGGCAAAAACAAAACAGTGACGAGTGATCAACAGCAAGAACAAGCGCGTGGCTCGTAGCGGGTGATATGCCCCCAAAGTTGATACAGTCAAAAGTAGAGACCTTGTACTTATGAATGTATCATTGCAGGATCAACGTTGATCCTGCAAAAGTCGAATTCAGTAAGACCTAAGATAGAATTTTACCG
>JAJYYZ010000011.1 GCA_021800445.1 bacterium
AAAAGCAAAAAAGCGGTATGATAAGATTGGATACGTCAAAAATAATTGATGAAAGTGCGCAAAATTGACCGATGAAAATGCGCAAAAAAATTCGGCGTTTTTAATCAAAAATTTTCGATGTTGACAGTTACTCGTGTAGAATAATAATTGAAGAGTTTTGAAACTCAAATCAGATTCTGTGTAGAAAGATAGTTCGCCACTTAAGCTTTTGAGTTTGTCAACAAAATTTAGTTTCCTCCACAAACATGATTTAGAGTAATGACCTCAAAAGGAAAGATGAAGTTATTCAACTCTTCTCTGAGAAGATGGTCTGAGGATAAGGCTAAATCCTTTGTCATGAAGTTAGAATCTTCAATAGGACTTACCGATTCTTAGGAGATATTCAAAGATTCCCCACTAAAGAACAATTTGTCTCATTCATAGGTCTTGATCCGGTCATACAACAAAGTGGAAAGAGACTTCACTTTGGAGGAATATTCAAGAAAGGAAATCCATTCCTCAGAAAGGTCTTTTACAACTTTGCAGTCAAGGTCTTAAGGATAATCCCAAAGTATAGAAACAAGTATAACCAAATGAAACAAAGAGGAAAACATCCTTTTTAGAGATTCTTCAATGCCTGCGATATCTTTAATGTTGTTTTCTTTGATAAATCTTTTGATCTCATCTTTAGCCATTAATTTTTTCTTTTCCATATTTTCCTCCTTGAGTTATTTGTATTTTACTCAAAATGGAGGTTTACACAAATTAGTTTATACTCTCATAAAAATTCGGCGTTTTTGATCAAAAATTTTCGGTATTGACATGAAACTGCTTTAAAAAAGAATTCTCTCACTTCTATAAGTGGTGGGAGCATGTCACCTCTCTCAAAGTTTTATGGTAATTGAAGAAATGGTTTCTTTAGGTATTACTCTAATACCACTTTTTTCATAGTTGTATGAAGCATTATCAATAAATTTTATTTTCTCAATGCCTCTCAAGAGCACGTTCCATCGTTTCATTGTTTTTTGTACTATATTGATTTTAATCGTATCATCATCACGTAATGCGATAAGTTCTATTTCTATTTGACCAGATAAATTTTGAACTGTGGCATTTGTTTGGACGCCATTTTCTAATTCGAAGATTTGAAATGTAACATTATTTGAGTAATCATAATCTGGTTTCATATCTATATTACCTGTTGCAATTATGCTATTTGGACGCACCATAAGAGGTAAACTCATATAATTATGTTTTTCTTTTCTCCATTTTTCTCCCTCTGCCACCTCTCCTGTAAGAAAATTAGTCCAATTACCTTTTGGCAGGTAATAAGTTACAATACCTTCTTCATTGAAAATTGGGGCCACCAATAAAGAACTTCCTAACATGTATTGTTTATCAAGGTAATAACAAGTTGGATCGTTCGTAAATTCCATAACCATTGGTCTCATCACAGGGATCCCTTCATTCATGGCTTTAACTGCCACATTGAAAAGGTATGGCATAAGCTTATATTTCAATTTTGTAAAAAAGCGCAAGACATCTACAGCCTCTTCGTCGTATAACCATGGTACTTTATATACGTTATCTCCATGTAGACGGCTGTGAGAAGAAAGTAAACCGAAGGCTGTCCATCTTTTGTACAAATCAGGTGTTGGTGTACCTTCAAAACCGCCTATATCGTGACTCCAAAAGCCAAAGCCTGATAAACTTAATGATAATCCACCCCGTAAGCTTTCTGCCATTGATTCATAAGTCGCACTGTTGTCTCCACCCCAATGCACGGGAAACTGCTGATTTCCTACCGTAGCTGATCGTGCAAATAGAACAGCATTTTCTTTACCTTTCTTTTCATAGAGAACGCTGTATACAACTTTGTTGTAGAGAAATGTATAATAATTGTGCATTTTCTGTGGGTCAGATTTATCATAATATATTACGTCCGTAGGGATATCCTCGCCAAAATCTGTTTTGAAAAAGTCTACTCCCATGTCTACAAGCTTTCTTAATTTACCGGCGTACCATTCACACGCTTGGGGATTCGTAAAATCAACTACGCTCATTCCTGCCTGCCATGAATCACATTGCCAAATATCTCCATTAGATTTTTTCAATAAATATCCTTGCTTTGAGGCTTCGTCAAATAATTTCGATTTTTGCGCTATATAAGGATTAATCCACACACTTATCTTTATCCCTTTATCCTCGATCTTTTTCAACACGTTTTGTGGATCAGGAAATCTTCGGATATCCCATTCAAAATCACACCATTGAAATTCTTTCATCCAAAAAGTATCAAAATGGAAGCTACTAATAGGTATATCACGCTCTAACATACCATTTATAAGATTCATAATAGTTTTTTCATCGTAATTCGTGGTAAAAGAGGTTGATAACCACAAACCAAATGACCAAGCTGGCGGTAATGCTGGTTTGCCAGTTAAGGATGTATAATTATTTAACACATCTTTCATTGTAGGACCGTTAATTATGTAATATTCTAAATATTCTCCAGAAACACTGAATTGTACTTTAGACACGTTTTCAGATGCTATCTCAAAAGAAACTTTACCAGGATCGTTAACAAGAATTCCATAACCTCTATTTGTTATGTAAAATGGTATGTTTTTATATGCTTGTTCACTACTTGTTCCACCATCGTCATTCCATATATCTACTATTTGACCATTTTTTACAAAAGGAGTAAATCTTTCTCCTAAGCCATAAACATATTCATCCACATCCAGATCTAATTGTTCTCTCATGTATGTGTTATCATCTTCAGCTATAATATAAGCCATACTTTTAAATCCACTTCCAGTGATTTTCTTGTCGTCGGTATAGAAATTAACTGACCAATCGCCTTTTTTCTTGATTTTTACACTTAATTTTCCGCTTTTCAAAATAAATTCGTCTTCGTTTTCATTTATTTCAAACTTTAAGTTACTTTGTTCATTTATAAAAAAATTTGGTCTCTCTTTAACAGTTCCTTTGAAGTGATACAATTGAACACGAATTATATTTTCCATTGGTGACGAAAATTTCACGGATAACAGAGGAGTATCTACAACATCTCTTTTGTTATGAATATGAATGGGCGTTGCATAAGCAATTATGGAATCATCATTGATTTCAATATCATTTACCTCGGTAATACCATAAATGTTTATGCCTTTTTTAATTGACCAGAATCCATCAGTGAATTTCATAAAAATTACTCCTTTTTCCTTAAGAAAGATAATTCAAGTAAGATGCATTTGCATTTATCAATTCTTTAGTCATATTGTTGATTTCATCCATTGATAATACAGAAGAAGCCAGTGGATCTAGCAACATGGCATAATATACATATTCCTTTTTTCCTGTGAGTGCCGCTCTAACAGCAAGCCGCTGAGTGCTTATTTGAGAAATATTCAAAGTCGCCAATTGCGACGGTAACTCACCTACATAAGTTGGATGAATTCCATTCCTATCTGCTATGCAAGGTATCTCAACCTCACAATCGTAAGGAAGATTTGTTATCATGCTATGGTTAGGAACTATCCCGTAAAACTCCACATCTTTTTTTTCTTCTATAGCATTTATTATTTGCATGGCGTATTCGTGGGGTTTATTTTCTTCTGGAGTGTTAATTTGATCATTTTTGACCGGTGTCGACATCTTTTTACCAAAATATTCTGCCTTCATTTGCTCATCTTTATCTTTCATACTTTCGTCACCTTCGAGATAATATTTTTTGTATGTTTGATATATTTTTTCATTTAACTCAAGTCGGTTGATAGTTTCTCTTATAGGTATTTTTAATTTCTTTATCAGCTTTTGATCTTTTATGAAATATGAGACGTATTCTGCGTTATGTTCAGAAGATTCTGTTACAAAATAGGAAAATCTTCTCAAGATCTCAAATCTTACAGGATCGTTCTCCCATACATTTTCATCTTCCATAGTTTTGAGCAACAATGGATATAGATCTTTTCCGTTTTTTTCTAATTTGAGTACCCAAGCCATATGATTTATTCCAGCCACTTCGTAATCTATATCATTCAATGGTGTCTTAATATATGCAGATATTAGTTCAAGAGTAGCGGGAATAGAATGACAAAGCCCTATGTTTTTGATTTCAGAAACGGAATTTATGTACCACATGCACATTGACATGGGATTTGTAAAATTTAGCAATAAAGCATTCGGACATTCTTTTTCCATAGTGTTTATTAATTCTTTAAAAAAAGGAACTGTTCTTAGAAATCTCATTATTCCACCTATACCGTGTGTATCTGCAATAGTTTGTTTGAGACCGTATTTCTCTGGAATGTCAAAGTCTGTATATACCGCCTTCTTACCTCCTATCTGAACAGTATTTATAACATAAGTAGCATCTTTTAAAGCTGGCGTTAATTCTTTATATGCTTCTATTTCTGATTTTGAACCCTTCTCCTTTTTTATCATTTGTGCCATTTTAGTGGCTACCTGCAATTTTTCATTATCTATATCTACAAGCCTTATCGTAAAAGTATCTTTCAATTCAGGGTAATACGAAAACAAATCGTTCAATAATCTTTTTGTGAAAACTATACTTCCTGCACCTATAAAAACCAATTTTTTCATTTTAGCATCACTCTCCTATGTAAAATATGAATTTAAATGGATATAATGGATACAATTCTTTGCTTTTTCTCGATAGTCTTGACATTTATGCAGTGTTAATTTGCAAATCCTTGAAGACTTCATATTTAACTGCTTTTTAATCGTCACTTGAATCAGATAAGTTCTATCTTTTTATTTAAACCTTTAAATGTTTTATCAAGATTTTCGGAAATAAAATCTGTTATGATTCCATCTATTTCATTTATTTCTAATGTTCTTGCAGATTTTATAATTCCAAATTTCGTATGATCTGCTATAACATAAGTTTTACGGCTATGAGAATGTACTTCCTTGGCTATCTCTGCCTCTTCCATATTAGAAAAGGTTATTCCTCCTTTTATTGAAATTCCATTTACCCCGACAAAAAATTTATCTATGTTGAAATTTCTAATGGTTCTGAGAGCTATTTCGCCGATGCATTCATAAGTACCTTTTCGTGGCATACCCCCTGTTAAGATAAGTCTAAAATTTTTTGTGCTTTCAATGATAAGAGTAGATATATTCACAGAATTGGTAAGTATTGTTAAATCCCTTAGTGAAGAATTTATTAGTTCGTATGCAAGCATGTAAGAAGTAGTACCACCACTTAAAGCGATAAAATCGTTGTCTTCAATGAGTTTCAAAGTTTTTCTAGCTATGATCTGTTTTTCTTCTTTCATAAAGTTGTAATTAACTATAAAACTTCCCTCAGTATATGGTGTATTTACAATAGCTCCACTGTGAGTTCTTCTAATAAACTGTTTATTTGCAAGATATTCAAGATCTCTCCTTATCGTACTCCCTGAAGCATTAAATTTTTCTATCAGTTCATCTGTTGTAGCACTTGTTTTACTCTTTAAATATTCAAATATCTTCATTCTTCTTTCTTCAGATAACATTTTCTTCTCCTTAAATGATTTCTATGTTTTCAATGCCGTTAAAGTATGGAACATTAAAGAATGGAACTGCTTTCTTTGAAGAATGTTTTATCAAATTTAAATTGTAAACGCCTGTATTCTTCAAATGTAAATCCATTCGCTCTGGATCTTCAACACTTGACACAACTTTTTTCCATATGACCCTTCCTGCCAGGAAACCAGAAGCACCAAGTTGACAATTCAAATCCAAAATTTCTGCAAATTTTTCGGCATCCATACCTTCACTTAAGACTACCCATGGCTTACCTTTTGTCGCTTTGTAAATATCTTCACGGCTTAGATTTGAGTCAGCATCTGTCACTATTGGTTCTACTTTGAATAAATCTATCCCATACTTTTCATCGCTAAAGATCTCCAAAACTTTCAAGATGGCGTCTGATCTTTCTCCGGTTACGTTATAAGTTAGAATCTCAAGAATATACAGAATATCTTTTCTTTCGCACTTCCTTCCCAGTTCTTCTACAAGTTCCATCTGATGTGATTTTGTACTTTCAGAGGAGTTTTCAGACCAATACACAAGCAGTTTGATTGCATCCAATCCTGTATTTTTTGCCAGATCGGCAATACCATCGTGGTACAACGAACTCAGTCTATCGCCAGGACAGGAAGGATCTGTCACATAGCCACTTTTCTCAGCAGACAAAATTATTCCAGAATTTCTCGAAACGTATCTGAGATTTTGTGGAAATCCATATTCTCCATCTACAAGAACGGCGGTAACTTTATCAGACAAATTTTTCAATATAGACCTTTTTATTCTCACGAGATCTTCCGGGTTAACATTCCTTTTTACATCTTTGACCATTTTTTCGACAGAATTTCTTTGATCAAGCGCTAACATGTGAAATTGTCCTAACTCACTAGAAATTCTTACAAAACCTCTATATTTCCCAGATGTGATTTTCATCTTAAGTCAACAACTCCTTTGTATTTTTATGCAAACCTTCATAAAAAACTAGCCATTCGTCAGAATCCAAAATATTTTTTGCCGCCATTAATAGAGATCCAATATACGGTGAAAATTCAGGTTTGACGGTTTTGACTCTTGGAATACTTTGTATTGAAGATATAAATTCATCTTTGAAATATTTACAATTAAAAAGTCCTCCGGCATATGCCACAGGAATAGGTTCAAAGTCAAGTTTGTTTACAAGGGTTTTAACACTCCTTGTTAACTCTTGAATGGAGATAGATAATACTTCTAATGCTTCATTAACATCATCTTCGGCAGCTTTACAGGCGATTTTAGAAAAATTGGCAATGTAAGTTCTCGCATTTGTGATCTTGCATCTTATTAAAATTTCTCTTAAATCTGATACGTTGGCAAAATCTTTAACCATATTCGAAAGAACACTTTTTTCCCTTCGCCCATCATATTCTTCAAAAGCTCTTTGAAGTATCGTACGACCAATGAAGTATCCGCTTCCAAGATCTCCAACATATTCTCCCCAACCGTCTACCCTAAACACTCTGTCATTTTTGTCTTTTGCCATTGCCATTGCTCCTGTGCCAGCAAGCAATATCATTCCAGCAGATGTCGGATGAGCACCTTCGAGTGCTACCCTAACGTCATTAACTACCATACTTCTTGGCAATATACTTTTTACAATTGTCTCGATTCCTCTCTCGACACTAGGAACATCTCCGAAGGTAGACATTCCAAAACACGCAAAACAAACATCATCAATGTCTATATTAGCCTCAGACAAAGATTCACTTAAGGCGTTTTTCAGTTTCCCTTCTACTTCTTCAAGAGGAACATTCAAAATATCAACTGAATCTGTTTTTGACAAACCTACTATCTCACCTAATCCATTTGCTATTGCAACAACCGTTTTAGTTCCTCCGCCATCTACGCCGAGCAGATATTTCATTCAGAATTTCACGACCTTCGTAAGATTTTTAGGTTCATCCGGTAATAATCCTTTTTTTAAAGATTTCCTTACACCTATAATCTGTAAAGGTATTACTCTGACAAACCAATCGCTAAAGTCATCAACAAGGACAACTAAATTACGTTCTGTGCCGAAACTTGTTTTTGATATACTGATCACGCTTCCGCCAAGTTGCTCTATTTCCTTTGCCATTTTCTCTTCCTGCGGTTTCGTGAAATCATTTGCCAGAATAATTGATAGTGTTTTATCGTCCACTTTGGACTTTGGCCCATGCCGGTATTCTAACGTCTGATAAGCTTCTGCAGGAGCAAGCGATGTTTCCGATACCTTTATAACTCCTTCCATAGATGCTGCAAAGTATTCATCGTACCCGAGAAAAACAAAATGATCATAATTTTCCGGTTTTACTTTCTCAAATAAATTCTTAACATCCTCTAAGGTTTTCTTTGAAATTTTAGTGACAAATTCCATGTAATTTTTGAGATTGCCTTGGTTGAAAATATTCCGTATGATTAAAGTTCCTAAAAACGCCATAGAAGTGAATGACTGCGTCATAACAACTGATTCCTCATTTATGAAGTCCAGAGTTGCAGAAGCGTCTGCGATATTGACCAATTCACTTTTTGAATCACACACAATGGCACCGGTTTTAACATTAAATTGTTTTTTAGCCTCTTTCAAGGCTAAAATAGTTTCTGAAGATTCTCCTGATCTTGATATACCAATCAATATCGCACTCTTTGGCAAAGTTCGAAGCCCAAACGCTACCTCAGATCCACTGAAAAATTTAGAAATCACCTTTCCCCCGGATAAACGATTGAGATGAAAAGATAAACCCATTGCAAGGTAATAAGAAGAACCACATCCAACAAAATCTATTTCGGACGCTCCTTTTTCGGCAGATTTCAAAAATGAAAGCAAATCATATGATCTACTATCATATTCTTTTGCAATTCTTTCGAATTTCTCGGATTGTTCATCGATTTCCCTTTCTGTTTTTGTAAGCAAAATCATCACTCCTTTGATTTTTGGCATTTCACATTTTTCCAAGTTCTTTGAGAAAGTTTACAACAACATTTTTCCTTTTTGGAGGTATGTCATTCTGGCGTTCTAATAAATTTAATTAATAAGTATGCATTTCTTTGATTAGAAGATGTTCAAAAAAGCACCTTATATATTTCCTTATCTCACCAAGATTCTTAACTATGAGATTTATCACTGGGATATCATTATCATCGCTCCACTACTCGAAATAAGATATACATCTTGCTTAAAGGCCTGTATTTATTCATCTATACAAAAGATCTTTCAGCTCTAGATTTGTTTTTTGAACATCTTTTGTCTCAACTTCTTTCATATTACCAATTATCGTTTCTCAATTTCGATTATGAATAAATTCAATTAAAAATTATTTGTAATCCCTGAATCTTTTTAGTCATCATTCCACAACACTCTGTCACCAACTGTAAAACTTTGTTGTTCCAAAGATTTTCACACAGAGGTGACAGGTGGGTTGTGAAATTATTCAAGTACCTTTGTTTATAACTTATAAAATTTATAGATTGAAATCTTCGAACATTGTTTTTAACATCATCTTTCTTATTTTTCAACAAATACAATTCCAATTTCATCTCTTTCAAACTATACTAAAGACTCTTTATAACGTTTTCTATATAGATCACTTTTCCTTTTCGATAAAAATAGACCTCAAACTCTCACGCTCTTGATTTATCTCTTATTTCAGGTGCACATTTACATACATTAAAACATCTACTGAAAGACTGTTGTATGGATCTGATGCAGATGGCCAACCTGTGAGCGTGGCCTCACTGTATTCATAGTTATCTGTCCTATTTGTGAGTACAGCGAAAGGAACATCTTGAAGTACAATTCTTTCTATTGTATACATTGCTTGTTTTTGAAGCCTAAGATCACTCGTCTCAGAGTAAACATTTAATGCTGCTGTTATGAGAGGGTTTGTATATCGTCCATAATCAGAGACTACACTTTCACCTATTTTTGTTGCCGAATAAGCAGGATTAAATTCGCCGTTGTAAAGATAATAAGGTGTTGGTCCCCATCCACTCGCCCAACAAATCATCATGTCATATTCTCCAGTATCACGGGAAGCAGTAAAAGTATTCCAAGGCATTGTGTTTACTGTCACATTTATACCGATTACTTTGAGATCTGCTGCAATCATATCTGCCATTGTTATAAAATCTGTCTCTGTAGGCATAATAAGTGAGAATGCTGGTAACACTTTACCATCTGGACTGCGGAGTTGGCCAGATTGATTTTTCTTAAACCCAATTGATTCAAGCAATTTTAAAGATTCAGAAGGATTATAAGTGTTTAATGATGATGCTAAAGATGTTAAAGTTGGATCCAGCCACTCTTTTTGTTGACCTGGTATTATCGCTGTTGGATTCCCCATTCCGCTTATTCCAGCCTCAGCTTTTTGCCTAAATGGTTCTTTATTTATAGCAAGATCAATAGCTTTTCTAAATACAGGATTGTTAAAAGGATATTTTTGTGTGTTGAAATAAAGAAGATTTGTATTAGTTGTGGGGTACCAATATTTGTTTATGCTCGGGTCTTTATCAGCCCAAACTTTTTTTACGTTTGGAAAGAATGTATAAGTATAATCGGCCTCATGTTTAAGCATTATTTCAATGACAGCGGTAGGAGAAAGTGGTGAGGCATTGTATACAAATTTATCAAGATACGGTCTTCCCTTCATCCAGTAATTAGGATTTTTTACAGCTACAAAAGTATCATTAGCTGGATTGTAACTCTGAAATATAATTGGCCCTGTTCCTATTGGATTAGGATCGGTAGTTGTTAATGGATCTTTAATCTTTGCCCATATATGTTCTGGAACTATTGGAACCTGAGATATATAATAGAGAAGAGGTACATCTGGTGTAGAAAATTTAAATATTACCGTGTTGGTTCCACTTGCTTCAACAGTTTGAAGGCCTGTTGTAGATCCCCAAACACCTTCAAGATTAGATGCCGGATTTTCTTTCATGAAATTAAATGTAAAGGCTACATCTTTTGACGTAAAGGGAGTTCCATCAGTCCATTCAACTCCCCTTCTTAAATTAACAACCAATTCAAGATTGTTATCTGTCCACTCGTATGAAGTTGCAAGTAAAGGATAAGTTTCACCAGTGATTGCATCAACGTAGAAGAGGGACTGATAAATAACTGTTGTAAACTCCATTCCAGCTCCCACAGGTGTGAACGGATTAAAATTAAGCGGAACTGAACCTTGTCCAACTCCCACAATCGTTATTGTTCCTCCATATTTAATTGTGGGAGTTGCATTAGTTGCCCCAATTGTGACAATACTAACGATCAGAACAAAGACAAAAATCCACAATAAACTTTTTTTCATTTCTTAACCTCCTCTCAAGTTTAACGTCCAAAGTGGACGAAAGTCAATATTCTATCTCAGTAGACCTTCCAACAACTTTAAATTCTCCATTAACCGTCTTTTGTCCAGTCAGTTCTAAACTTCTTCTGTCTGGTTGTGAACCACCAATCATAATCTTAAATTTTCCAGGTTCAAGAATACATTTTCCTTTTTCATCTATGAAAGCCATCTGCCTTGGTGTTAAGAGAAAAGAAACCTTTTTTTTCTCTCCAGCAACAAGATATATTCTTTTAAATCCCTTTAATTCATGATTGGGTACTGTTGTTGACGCTTCAAGAAATTTTAAGTATAACTGGACAATTTCGTCTCCATCTACTTTTCCTATATTCTCCACTTCAACAGTAACTTTTATGCTTTTTCCAATTTTGGCATTTTCTGGTTCAATTTTTAAATTTTTGTATTCAAATTTTGTGTAGCTTAACCCATATCCAAAAGGATAAAGTGGTTCTTCATCCATGTATTTATAAGTTCTTCCTTTCATAGAATAATCTGTAAATGGTGGAAGTTGATCTTCAGACTTTACAAAGGTTACGGGTAATCTACCTGATGGATTGTAATTACCAAAAACAACATCAGCGATAGCTGTGCCTCCTTCTTGACCTGGATACCAGGCCTCTAAAATTACAGGGATGTGTTTTTGTGCCCAGTTGATTGTTATAGGACTACCATTAAGCAATACTAAAATAATATGTTGATTTACGGAATAAATTTCTTCAAGTAGTTCTTGTTGTAAACCAGGCAGATCTAAATTGTCTCTGTCTCCTTTTTGATTAGGACCAGTTCCCTCTTCACCTTCTAAATCAGGTGATAATCCAAGACACATAATGACTGTATCAACTTTCTCAGCGAATGATATTGCCTCAGAAAAATCTCTTTTTCTTCGCATTCCATATTTATCATTTTCTTCTATTTTGAAAAGGTCACACCCTTCAGCATAATATACTTTTGTTTTAGATGACACTTTTGCTCTTATTCCATCTAATAGCGTGACATAATGTGATGGAGTTCCATTATAATTTCCCAAGAGAACTTCTTTTTTATCTGCATTTGGTCCTATCAGAGCTACTGACTTTATATTTTTACTGATAGGAAGAAGTTTATCGTTTTTAAGCAATACTATGGATTCTCTTGCCATTTTAAGTGCCAATTTGCGATGCTTTTCACTATCATTAATCTCGTAAGGTATTTGTGAATACAATATCTTTTCAGGAGGATCGAACATTCCAAGTCTAAATCTTGCTGTAAACAAGCGCTTGACAGATTTGTCTATTTCCTTTTCAGATATTAAACCTTTTTTTACAGCATCAACGAGCCGTTTATATGTATCACCGCAATTAAGATCACAACCATTCTTGACAGCCATTGCTGCTGCCTCTTCAACTGTCCTTGCAATCTTGTGATCAACGTATATATTATGTATTGCTCCACAGTCAGAAACAACGTAACCATCAAATCCCCACTCTTTTCTTAAAATATCCTGGAGCAATGTTTTACTGGCACAGCAAGGTTCACCATTTACCCTGTTGTAAGCTCCCATGATCGATGCAGTTTTTCCTGTTTTTACACATTCCTTGAAGGCATACAGATAGGTCTCTTTGAGATCTTTCATACTAACTTCTGCATTGAATTCATGTCTTATAGGTTCTGGACCACTATGAACGGCAAAGTGTTTAGGAGTTGCAATCGCTTTAAGATATACTGGATCATTTCCTTGGATACCCTTTACAAATGCAACACCCATTATCGATGTTAAGTATGGATCTTCTCCATAAGTCTCTTGTCCCCGTCCCCATCTAGGATCTCGAAATATATTTACATTTGGTGACCAAAAAGTAAGACCTTTAAATATTCCTCTATCATTATGTCGAACAAATTCATTGTATTTCGCTCTTGCTTCATTTGATATTGCAGTAGCAACAGAGTATAATAATTTATCATCAAAAGATGCTGCCATACCAATAGCTTGAGGAAAAACTGTCGCGATTCCTGCTCCCGCAACGCCATGAAGAGCCTCATTCCACCAGTTATATTCTGGAATTCCAAGTCGAGGAATTGATGAAGCATTGCTAACCATTTGTGATACTTTTTCTTCAAGCGTCATCCTTGATACGAGATCTTCAACTCTCTTAGAAACAGATTCATTTGTGCCCTTGAATTTTTCTGTCATTTCTATGATGCCTCCATATCAATGTTTTTTAGGAATTCCTCAGCTTGATATCCAAAATTTTTTGCCATAGAAAAGTTGTATTTTATTTCTAACACTCTACCAATACGGTGACATTCTTCTTTAGCAAGATCAATATTCAAGGTCTTAGGTTTTTTTCCTACTATTCTTAGAAAATTTTGACTATATATTTTCTTTAGAACGGATTCAGGAAGTTTTAGCCCTCTAACTTTATCTTGTTCACCCATGAAATTATCAAATTCTTTGTCTGTTTCTAAGAATCCTCTTATTAAGGCAACATTATCTACAGAAATATTATTTGCTACTAATGCATCATCACCATACAATATTCTATCTTGGTATTTAATAAAGAAATCTCTCGCTTTCTCGTAATTTTTGGAGAGATCAGAATATATCTCCGAATTCGGTGTGAGATCAAGATTGACATTTGGACATTTATCTAACAAACTTGAAAGTCTTTCAAGATCTGAAGATAGAAAATAAAAATGGGCAAAAACAACTTTTAATTGGGGAAATCTTTCCAGGATATTTCCCACTTTCTGGTGAAATTCTTCCTTAGAAGGATAACTATCATCTGTATAATCCCACTCTCTCTCGTTTTTTATATGATTTCTCATATCCGAAGGAAGACCTTCAAACCATTTCTTATCCCAAAATTTTGCTGGATCAGCCACATGCCAAAAAATGGGTATTTGATTTTTTTCTATGTGATTAAAGAAAGACATATAAATCTGGCTGTCTATAGGAAACGGAATATCCCGAGCACATAAATAAATTTTATCATTAGGTTTTGTTTCCAGAATTTTAATTCCATCAAAGCCAATTTTTTCTAGTTTTAAAAGTTGTTCTAAAAAAAGATGTTCAATTTCTTTGTTTTCTTTTCCCTTTATTTCAGAATAATCAAGGCCTCCAGAAATATAAGTATCTTTTGGATGTTTTGCTTTAAAACAAATTGCTGGGGGATTAGTGTTTGTTCCCCTTAGCAGTGGTGGATTAAGCAAATTAAGTTTTTCGAATCCTAATAATTGAAAAGTCATTTTAGCTTCATCAATAAAAGAAATATTCTCAAAATGAACATGTGCATTGATGATCTTCATTTCAATATTTCTCCTTTCATGCACTACAAACAAGCGATAGAACTGGAGCTGTTAGCCTACAATTTTGTGACTTTCGCAAACATCTCTATCGGATTGTCAAAGAACAGAAAATTTGTAATATTATGACTTTAAATCATCAGAAGGATTATATACTCATATAATCATATATAATCATTCTATTTGATTATATACGATTTTACATGAAAAACAAATTCCTAAATAGGGGTTAAAGACAGCAAAATTTCATTTTTTGACTATTAAGCAAGTTTTAATATGCTAAACCTTTGATTATCAAAAAATATCTACAAATATCTTCGATTATCTTTGTCACATAATTTTTCTGTCATAAGATGCCTTAAACGTATTGGTAAAACAGATTGCTTAAAACTCACATTTCAGATATTTTGAATGAATTTTTATACCAGATCGCTGGAGAATATTACAGAATAAGAATTATTTTGATTTTTTCCTAGAGAGTATAAACTAATTTGTGTAAACCTCTATTTTGAATAAAATATATACTGAATCAGTTTCAAAAGTTGAATGTCATTTACCCTTGCGTGGAGGGCAGAGCCCGACGAGGAAGCCGGCGTTTTGCGAGGACATGTGTATCTTGCATGCATAAGCGTTACAGATATGTTTTATGGTATGGATGGTATCTCAATTCTGGCTAAATTCAAAGACCGAATAGGGTTAAGAGAGTTTGTTGAGAAAATGAGAATATCGTATTACTTGGCTTTATTCAAGTTAGAATTGATTCCGTCAGATATGGACTAACATGTCTATGAACTCTTAAAATCAAAGTGTATAGTTTGAGTAATTTCCAATCACTTTTTCCGTCAGTGTACTTTTACTTTTAAAAGAAATTTGGTATACTCAAAAAGGGGAAATAACATGAAGAAATTTATTTTTTTGTTTCTAATTGTCGAACTTTTTTCTTTTTCTTTTGCACTTACGCCGATTCAAAATGGATGGCCTTTTGATCTTGAAGCCCACAGGGGTGGACAAGGCTTAATGCCTGAAAACACAATGGCGGCTTTTAGGTACGCGATAGAGCATGTCGGAGTTACAACATTAGAACTTGATATTGCCATGACAAAAGATGGAGTACTCGTCATTTCACACGATCCTTTTCTTAATCCTCAAAAAGTTTCAAAAGATGGGCAATTCATCGGTGATAAACCATTGATAAAAGATATGACATACGAACAACTTTTGGAATACGATTTCGGCGTTATGAGATCGGATTACAGAATGCCTCATCAAATTCAGGTTGAAAAAGAGAAAATACCTTCGCTTGAGGAAGTTTTTGCTTTTGTGAAAGACATGCAGGAAAAAACGGGAAACAGGTACATGATAAACGCTGAAGCAAAAGTTTTTCCCGAAATATTTGGATACACCTACGACGCCAAAACTTTTGTAAACGTGCTTGTGCCTCTTATAAAAAAGTACGATCTTGAAAATACAGTTATGGTTCAATCTTTTAACTGGGAAACCTTAAAACTTGTTAAAGAGATGGATCCAAAAATCACAACGGTTGCCTTACTTCAAAACATTTATTATGAAAATACCCTGTGGACGGCCGGGTTAAAACTTTCTGATTTTGGAGGAGATCCCGTTAAGATGGTAAAAAGTTTAGGAGTGGATGTGATCTCTCCGTATTACAAATCGTGCACTTCAAATATGATCAAAACATCTCACGAATATGGGATGATTGTCGTGCCCTGGACGATAGATGATAAGTCGGAAATGGAAAGATTCATTTCGATGAGCGTCGATGGAATAATAACAGATTACCCTGACATTTTAAGAGAAATTCTTATTTCGAAGGGACTAAAACTTCCTCAGCCGTATGAAAAATAAGATCAAAATAAAGCCTCCGTTTAAATGGGCAGGCGGAAAAGGCCAATTGATCGAACAATTTGAACTTTTGCTGCCCAAAAAATTTGACCTTTACATCGAGCCGTTTGTAGGAGGAGGAGCGTTATTTTTTAACATTTTACCGTCTGATGCCATTTTAATCGATCTCAACTTTGATGTTGTCAATTTTTACACGGTTGTGAAAAATGACGTTGAGAAATTGATCGACGATTTGAAAACACACAGGAATGAAAGCGAGTATTATTACATGATGCGATCTGTGAATTTGGATTCTTTGAATTCAATTCAAAGGGCATCGAGATTTCTTTACCTTAACAAAACGGCTTACAATGGCTTATGGCGGGTGAATAAAAAAGGGAACTTCAACGTTCCTTTCGGAAGATACAAAAATCCTAAAATTTTGGATGAAGATAATCTAAGAAATGTGAGTTTAGCATTGAGAGATGTTTCGATAATTTGGAGTGATTTTTCAATCGCGCTTGATTACGCAAAATCAAATACTTTTGTTTATTTTGATCCACCTTATCATCCTCTATCTAAAACATCTAATTTCACAAACTATTCCGGTACTTTTAACGTTAAAGATCAAATAAGATTGGCGGAGTGTTTTAAATTACTTGATAAAAGAGGATGTTTTTTGATGCTGAGCAATTCAAATACCCCGCTGGTAAGGCAACTTTACGCCAATTATGATGTACACATAGTCCGTGCAAGAAGAATGATAAATTCAAAGGCTGAAGGTAGGGGAGAAATAGAAGAAATCGTAGTCAGAAACTTTTCCACATGATTTTTATACTAAACCTATTTCGAAAACAAAATGTTTATTTACCGTCGCGGAGAGCAGGATGCCCTCGAAATGACCTCTGCAGCGCAGTGAGGGCCAGACATTGAGGGAGGCACCTGTCATTGCTACGATTCGGAATCTGAATTTTGTTTAGTGTACACATGATTTGTTATCATAACTTCTCTTCTTCAGATGCCTTTTTGAATTTCAGAAATTTCCAGAAACGTTTTGGAAGCGTTTTAAGTATCCATGAGAAAAAAAAGTAAATTCCGATGCCTGCGAAAATTGCCACGAAATCTCTTACCTTTCCTCTTAAAACGGCCATAATGAGGTATATTCCGCCAACCATTAAAGTTGAAGCCATAAGGACCCTTACGAAATGCCACATATCGAAAAACCATATTTTGAATTTTATTCTCAAAGAGATAAGCATTGCTAGCGTAAAATATATCGATGAAATCGATGTAGAAAGTGCAAGTCCTGTTTGTTTTAGATGGGATATGAAAAGAAAATTTAGGCCTATGTTTATCAAAAGACCTGTTATTCCAAAAAGCATAGGTGTTCTCGTGTTTTTAAAGGAGTAATAAATCTGAACAAGTACCGACCCCAGAGCGCCTGTAAACAGAGATAGCGAAAAGGCTATCATCGGTGGATAGGTAAGCATCGTTGATTCTGCGGTAAAACTTCCACGTTGAAAAAGCAATGTTATTATTTGTCTTGAAAGCGGAAAGAGAGCGAATGTTACAGGTATCAAAAAAAATGCGAGTAATTTCATTGCCCTTTTTGTTGTTATCGTAAGTCCTCTCATGTCATTTTTCGCGGCGCGCGATGCAACGGACGGATACGTAACCTGTGTGACCGGAGTCCCAAGCACGCCTGTGGCTGAACTTGTTATTCTGTTGGCGTAAGAAAGAGAACTTATCGCTCCGGTTTCAAGTGTGGATGCAAAAGTTCTGTCTACTATGGTGTTGAGCATTCCAAGCGCACTTGAAAAGAACAAAGGCCAGATCATCTTGTAAAGATCTTTCGTCTCGGAGATACCTCTTTTCACGTTAAAAGGGTCAAGGAATTTTCTTTCGGCAAATCCTAATATTATGAAAATAAAGGTTGGTGGCAGTGTCCATGCAAGCGCAAGAGATATCGCTCCTAAATGTTTTGTCACGAACAGGGTCCCTATGACTATGAAATCGAAACTGAGGCCGACCAAAGGATAGGCAAGAAATTTCTTTTCGCTTTGCAAAAGACCGTTGACAAAATTTAGCATTGCCCCTATGACTGTCGCAAAACTCATCCATCTTATGAAATTGACCGTCATATCATGATCTGCTTGCCCAAAACCCGGGAAAAAAAGACTTGTTATCTGAGGTGCAAAAATTACAACAAACACAACGACTCCTGCAAGCATCAAAGTGGTAGAATAAAAAATGGTGGCGGAGAAATGTTTGGCTTCCTGCATGTTTTTGTTTTTCATGACTCTTATGAAAAGCGGTATGAAGGCCGATATTATCGTGCCGGTTATTATTCCGTTTACAAGCCCGAGCGGACTTTGAGATGCAAGGTAAGAATCCATGACTCTTCCGGTTCCAAAGAAATATGCTATGATTATGTCTCTGACAAAGCCCATGACTTTAGAGGTAAGAGTTAAGAGCGTTATGATCATTATGGCCTGAGACATATTTTGCCTTGAGTGAATTAAAGATCCCAATCTGTGTTTGAAACTCATCTTCATCTCCAATTTAGATTTCAATGTTAAAATATATATTGATGATCAATCTAAATTTTACCATGAAAATTAAAAAAATAACCTGACAAGGTAATCAACGGAGGCAAAAAATGGAATTATCGGAAAAAAAGATCAATTCTTCTGAAAAGTTTAACGGGAAAATACTTCATCTTTACGTTGATGAGGTGAAATTGCCAAACGGACATACATCTTTTAGGGAAGTTGTAAGACATCCAGGCGCTTCTGCCGTGATCGTCAGATCAAATGAAGGCAAGATAATTTTAGAAAGGCAGTACAGGTATCCCATAAATGAAGTGCTTTGGGAAATTCCAGCCGGAAAATTGGATTTGGGAGAAGATCCCATCAACTGCGCCAAACGAGAACTTATGGAAGAGACAGGTATAACGGCACGGAGATGGGAAAAACTTGGTCATATCTATACAACCCCGGGTTTTTCCGATGAAAAAATCTATCTTTATTTTGCTTCTGAAATTTCAAATGGGAAAACGCATCTTGATGAAGACGAGTTTGTTGAGGTAGAATATTTCACAATTGATGAAGTTGAACTTATGATTGTTAACAACGAAATAGTTGATTCAAAAACGACAGTGGCTTTTTTCAGGGCACAAAAGCGAGGACTTATATGAATGCGGAAATAGTTTCTACTGGCACAGAACTTTTACTCGGTAAAAGTTGTAATGAAGACGCAAGGATCCTTTGTGATTTGCTTGCAAGATGCGGAATTGATATATACAGGTATACAACCGTTGGAGATAACGTTGGAAGGATAGTTGAGGCTTATAAAGAGGCGCTTGAAAGATCTGATATAGTTTTGTCGACCGGAGGATTAGGTGGAACTGGAAGCGATCTTTCCAAGCAGGCGGCATCGATTGCCACATTTATCCCACTTGAAACGGATCCGGATATCTACAAATATCTTATGGACAAACATGTTCCGGAACGTATATCGAGAGCCTTTGCGGCAATTCCAGCGGGATCCACTGTATTTCAAAACACGTCCGGTGTCGCTCCGGGTATAGTCATCCATACAAACGGGAAATATTTGATCCTGCTTCCAGGTCCTCCAGAGGAAATAAAATCCATAATAAGAAATGGCCTCGAAGCGTTTCTAAAAACATTTGGAAATGGATACACCAAAAATGATGTTGTAAAGATCGTCGGTCTTAGGGAATCTGAAGTTGAAGACAAGATTCACGATCTTGCACTTTCTTTCAATCCAACTGTATCGACCTTTTTAAAAAAGGGATGGATAGAGATCTCTCTTACGGCAAAAGGAAAAGATGAAAATGAGGCTATTGCTATCCTGGAAGATGTAAAAAGAAGAGTTCTGGAAAGATTTCCCGAGAAATTTTTAGGAAAAGTTGGAGAGACTCTTGAAGAAGAGTTATACAGGCTGCTTAAAGAAAAAAATTTAACGCTTTCCGTGGCCGAATCTGTGACAGGCGGTATGATTTCAGATAGAATTGTAAGTATTCCCGGTATTTCGTCCTTCTTTAGGGGAGGAGTTGTCGTTTATTCAAATGAATCTAAGGTGAATATTTTGGGAGTGGACGAAAAAACGATAGTCGAACATGGTGCCGTTTCGAAAGCATGCGTCTTTGAAATGGCAAAAGGTGCTTTGGAAGTTTTCAAAACGGATATCGCCATTGCCACGACAGGGATAGCGGGTCCGACGGGAGGAACAAAGGACAAACCACTTGGAACGGTATGGTTTGGACTTTCGTCAAAGTTTGAAAGTCAAGTCTGGCAAAAAATTTACGGTGGAACAAGAAACGAAGTAAGGAAAGCGGCATCGGATGACGCACTTGAGGCTCTGATTAACATGATTGCAAATTTTGGGGTGATCGAAAATGGTAGACGTTAAAAACATATTGAATGAAACGGGTTCAATTTACCATGGCCATTTTCTTTTGGAATCCGGAATGCATTCAGACACATACGTTGAATGTGCTAAAACGCTTCAATACACGTGGCGGACGAAAGAGATGGGAAACGAAATGGCTTTAAGATTGCAAAGATTTGCGCCCGATTGCATCTTATCGTTAACGCCAAATGGTATGATAATAGGTTATGAAGTTGCAAGAACCATGGATGTGCCTTTTATGTATCTTGAAGAAGATAAAAATGGCAACCTTTTATTCACTCATTGCCTTGAACCGGCGATGTTCAAGAATATATTGATAGTACAGGATTTCATATACGATGAAAAATTAGTTCACAAAGCGATCCTCACACTCAAAGAGCGGGCAAGCGAGCCGATTGGCCTTTCATCAATGATAAAAATGGGTCAAATCGAAAAAATAGACGGCCTTGTCGTAAACTCTATTGTGGATATTTCTGCGAAAGTTTACGAACCTGATGCATGTCCAATGTGCAAAGAGGGAATTGAAATCGTCGATGTCAAAAATCTGTGCCATGACAAATAGTTAGAAATTTTTCATTCTTTTCCTTTGATTTCAAGAATATCAAATCTTTTGGCAAGAGAAAGTATAAAACCACAAACCATAAGAATCAAAGAGACGTAAAGTATGTCAGTTTCAAAAGAAGATATCTCAAGGTTTGCTATGCTTTGAATGAATATCAGGGCCACGGATTGCGCTATGAAAAAATTTAAAGTTGCCATTATCCATGAATTCAAAGAATTTTTAAAAAGATATCGCACGGCATATTCCTGCCGTGTGTATCCAAGTGAAAGTATAGTTGCCCTATGAACGCTGTCATATTTGTCAACAGAGGACGTTATGCTTGATACTATGTAAATAAAGGTTGAAAGTACCATTACGAGAGACCCAATGGCGTGATTGAAAGTCAAAATCACGTATATTCCAAAAAACATCACGCCAATTGGGAAAAGTCCTTGAAAATACCTCAGAAAACTCGTTCCAAGTTGTTTCTTTTCTACAACACGGCTTCTGACGTACCAGAAGGCAAGGATAAAACCCGCTACGGTTATCAACACAACTTCAAAAATGTTCAACCATATTGTTGAGAAAAGGTTCAACTTTTTTTAGGTTCCTCCTTTGAAGGTTCTTTTTTGAAAATTTCAGCCATTGCGCCAAGACTTGAGAGTACTCCCGATGTTTCAAACGGCAGAAATATCTTCGTTGCCTGCCCATTGGCCACCTGCTGGAGTGCTTCGAGATATTTTATGGTTATAAGATCAGGTGTCGGATTTCCCGAATGAATTGAATCAAAGACGAGTTTTATGGCCGCCGCTTGACCTTCCGCTTCGGTCTGAAATTTGTACTTTTGTGCGTCCGCTATTCTTTGTATTGCCGTAGCGTCTCCTTCTGCCTTTAGAATTTGAGATTGCTTTTGCCCTTCGGCCTGTAAAATTTGAGATTGTTTTATCCCTTCTGATTCAAGTATGGCTGCTCTTTTAGTTCTCTCTGCTTTCATCTGCTGGCTCATGGCATCCGTTATATCTTTGGGAGGTTCTATCTTCTTTATTTCAACTCTTGTTACTCTTACTCCCCATTTATCAGTTGCTTCGTCAAGTGTATCTCGAAGTTTGGCATTTATCATTTCTCTTGATGTGAGAGTTTGATCAAGTTCAAGTTCACCTATCACGTTTCTCAAGTTGGTTTGTGCAAGCATCGTTGCAGCAGGTTCAAATGCTTTGATGTTGTAATTGACTTTGAAAGCGTCTGAAACCTGATAATATATTATTGCATCCACTGAGACAACGACGTTATCACGGGTTATAACTTCCTGAGGTGGCACATTTATGAAATGCTCCCTCATATCTACTCTTATCATTCTCTCAAAGAAAGGCACTATAAATTGGAGACCGGATTGTGCCTCTCTCGAGAATTTACCAAGCCGCTCCACAAGACCTCTTTGAAAGGGTCTTACTATCTTTATTCCGGTTATTGCGATGACGATCAAAAAAAGGGCTATTATGACGCCGATAACAATTCCAAGTATCATTTCTTTTCCTCCTTCCTAACGATCAACTTAGTACCATCAACCTTTAAAATTATCACATATTCGTTGATGTTTACTGTTGAGTTGTCTTCAGTGACAGCCCTCCAGATGTCTCCATTTACCTTCACCTTACCCCTGTTTTTCTCAAAATCTATTGTTTCAATTACGAGCGCTCTTTCGCCGACAATTTCGTCTATGCTTATCTTTCTTGGAGAATCCTTCCTTTGAAGTACTTTAAGCGCTAAGGGACGGGTAAATATCACAAGTATGGCCGAAACAATTATGAAAACGATGATTTGAATCATCAAATCAGCAAAAAGAGACGTTATGGCGGCGGCAAAGGATCCAAGACCGAACCAGAAAAGAAAAAAAGTTGGCATAAAAATTTCCGTTACGCACATCAAAGCACCAAGGAATATCCAAAATATGAGCTCCATATTTATCACCCTTTCATTTTAGGGTAAAGATCTTCGAAGGATGGACGTAAAGAACAGGGAAATCAACGCCAATTTCGTCAATAGCCCTATTTATGTATCTTTTTATGTTTCTTTCATATCTTGTTGAAATATGATAAAGTATCAAAGATTTCACCTTCGCCTCTTTTGACAACCTGAGTACTTCTTTAACTGAAGAATGGTTATTTCCTTTTCTGTCTTCTTCATCTAAAAAAGTCGATTCGTGGATAAGAAGATCCGTTTCGTGAGCATCTTTTACGGGAATTGGAGTTGAATCTCCGCTTATCGTCAATATTTTATGTTCGTAATCGACTGTTATCTCTTCTCTTCCGTATTTCTTTATCATGTCAAGAATTTCATTTTGACTGAGATCTCTGTACTTTTCTTTAAGATGTTTACGCCTTTCGTATATGTTGTATCCAAAACTAATCTCATTTATCGTATGATGTGTTCTGAAAGGTCTTATGACTCTTTTTACACCGCCCGTTCTATGAAGAACTATTTCTTCTCCAACTTCAACAGGTTTTATAAAGAGCATGTATTTGAGATCGTTATTTACTTTCAAGATGAAGTCAAGAAATTCTTCAACAGATTTACTGCCTTTTGGATAATAAATCTCAAGCGATTTTTCTTTATCTCCCATCGCGTTATTTCTTGTGTTGACAAGACCCCACAAGCCTGCTATGTGATCTGCGTGACCGTGGGTAAGAAAAACTCTTTGAACGGCGAAAGATTTATTTCCAAGATAAGTACTTGCCCCTTCACCGCAATCTATAAGCATTCTGTCCGGCGAGTAGTACATCCATGAGGAGTAAAGTGCTTTTGAATACATTATTATGTTCAATTCTTTTCAACCCTGACTTTTACCTTGCCAGATAAGCCATTTCCGAATTTTATTTTTACCTCGTAAGTACCAAGTTCTTTTATCGGATCCATCTCTATGTTCTTTCTGTCAAAACTTTCACCAAGATATTCCGAAATCTTTTCAGCGACATCGGAAGAAGTGACAGAACCATACAATTTATTCTCTTCACCTGAGTTGGCTTTAACGACCAAAACTGTTTTCATAAGTTCCGAAATCTTTTTGTTGGCCTCTTCTATTTCCTTCTTCTTTTTTAGTTCTTCAGATTTTCTTTCTCTTTCAACTTTTTCAACGATCTTTTGATCTGCTTCGACGGCAATTTTTTTAGGTATAAGGTAGTTTCTTGCGTATCCATCGGAAACATCTACTATTTCGCCTGTTCTGCCTAAGGCTTTAACGTCTTGCAAAAGCAAAATTTTCATTTTACCACCACCATTCGTGCAACACAAAGAGGCCTAATGAAGGCCTCTTAATCTTTTGTATATGATGTGAGTGCGGCTTCTCTTGAGCGCTTGATCGCTTCCGCGATCATCCTTTGGTGTTTCGCGCACGTTCCGGTTATCCTTCTCGGAAGAATCTTTCCTTTATCGCTAACAAATTTTTTCAAAGTTCTCGTGTCTTTGTAATCAACGTAATTTATTTCGTTTGTGCAGAAAAAACATTTCCTTGTTTTCCTTCTGAAATTACTTTTTTCTTTTTCTTTTTTATTTGAATCTCTATCATAACTCATTCAAATCAACCTCCGTCATTTTTTTAAAATGGAACATCGTTATCTTCATCTTGAGAAGAATCTACATTCCCTTCATCAAGAGATGGCAATTGATCTTCTGAAGGGACATCCTGTGTTCCTTCAATTGCACCGTTCTTTTTATCAAGTGGCTGAACTCTGTTCGCGACAATCTCAGTCGTGACCCTTTGTTTACCTTCTTTGTCAGTCCAGGAATTGTTTCTCAAACTTCCATCTACAAGTAGAAGTCTTCCTTTTTTTATGTAAGAAACAACAAACTCAGCGTTTTTGCCAAAACAAACTATTCTGAAGAAATCAGTTTGCTTATCTTCTTTTGAGTAATTTCTGTTCACGGCAATGCTGAAAGTCACAACTTCGTTACCACTGTTGCCTGTTCTCATTTGCGGATCCTGTGTTATCCTTCCAACAAGTATTACTTTGTTGTAATTCACGAGTTCTCTACCTCTTTTGGCATCTCGGTATCATTTGGCTCCACATTCATCGCGGGTTGCGCTACCGCAACTTCTTCGATCTCTTCGGCTTGTTTTGGTGAAATGGGATGTTTTTCAAGATCTTCTCTTCTTAAAATAAGATGTCTGAAAATTTCCGGTATAACCTTGTACATTTCTTCGAGAGATTTAATCTGAGATGGATCGGCGTCAAACAGAATCACAGTGTAATCGCCTTCGTTGAATTTTTGAACTTTGAAGGCTAACTGTCTTACTCCCCATCTGTCTATCTGCCTTATCTTTCCCTGCATCTTTTCTTCGATCTGATTTTTAACCCGATCGACAAGTTTGTTTCTTGTCTCTTCTTCAAGAGTCGGATCGATGATGAACAGCGTTTCGTAAATCCTCATAAACTTACCTCCCATGGACAATTTGGTCCTACACATGTAGGACGGGTAAAATGATTATATCATATATTTTTATAATTAAAAAACAAAATATACCAAACAAAGTTCATATTCCGAATCGTAGCGATGGCAGGTATCCCCTCAATATCTGGTCCTCGCTTCGCGGCGTCGGCTACCTCAAGGACATCCTGCCCTCCGATACGGCAAATAAACATTTGGCTTTTAACTCTTTTTAAGCAAGAATTCTCCCACTTCTATAAGTGGTGGGAGTATGTCACAAGAGTCTTAGATACATATTACATCATTGTTTGTCATTGTGCTCGGAACATTCATCTTTACGATCGTGCGCACGATCGCCTGTGTAATTGGACTTAAGGTTTCCAGAGAGATAGGATGCTACCGCCTCCTTGAGAGTACCCTCCGCATAGGGATAAACATCGATACCGTTTTGTACAAATATTTCGTATGCTCTTTGTCCCATGTTTCCGGCTATAAGCACGTTTGCCCCGCTTTGAATCACGAAATTTGGTACACTCCCTTGTGAATGATTACCCTCAAAAGGATTATCGTTGAATTCGACCGATGTTATTTTCCCATCTTCCACTTCAACGAAAGCAAAAAACGGTGCATGTCCGAAATGTTCCGATACGTTGACGTTCATTCCTTCATTTCCCATAACAGGTACAACTATTAACATTTGTCTTCCTCCTTGTTCTGAAAAAATGCTAAACTTTTATTCAAAATGAAACGCTTAAAAAAGAGATGGATCGTAGGTAAAGCGAGGTACAAAATTTGTTTTCTTCATAAGAGACCCTTAAGACTCTTGTCGCGATGCTTTTCCACGTTATATATTCATAATTTTCACCCGTTACGACAAAAACACCTTTTTCAATTCTTTTGTCCAATGCCATCGTTATCGTCGACACTATTCCACCAAAACTAAAGCCCACACCATTTGGATGATTTGAATTGTACAAAATGGCCTTAACATGATCGACTTTTGGATCACCTGAAGGTTTAAGACTTTCGAATTTCAAGAGAGCAAAGTCATATTTATGAGAAACCTTGTATTCGGCAAATCCATCTTTTTGATACATTTTAAGTTTTTTCGAAAGAGATGAAATAATGATCCTTAAACTCTAAATATTTCACTTCCTTGAAACCATAAGGTTCAACTTTGTCCTTGAGCATTTCTTTTGAAAATCTAATGCTTTTTGGAGGGCCCAAAAGTGCCTTCAGGTTAAACTCAACCAAATCAAAATGCGACCCTTTTTTTAGACTTTTTGAAAGCACACTCAATATCTCATCCTGACATTCCATATCATGAAAAGAATTTGAGAAAAAAACATGCGTCGCTTCCGAAAAATCATTTTTCTTTATCCATTCACAGACACTTTGAGAGATCTTTTTTATTTTTTCATTTGCGTAGTTTTGGCTTTCAAAATTTTTTTCGTATTCATCTATTGAAAAAACTGCTTTACACACTTTCACAAATTCACTCGAATAAAATCCATCTCCTGAACCAACATCAAAGACGACATCGTTCATTTCAAGTTGCATGGCTTTCAAAACATCAGCAACTATCGATGTCCTTAACGCATTGTTGAAATGCCGATGATGCATGAAATGCTCATGATCCATGTTAAGAACTCCTTTCTTTTTATAAGAGTATATCATATATAAGAAGTTTAGTCAAATTCCATTTTTGGATCTGGCTTGGTATAAAATATGATAGGTGATAAACGATGAAAGTTACTCTTATAGCGGTTTTAAGTGTAAACGGAAAAATTGCGCGCTCAAACAATGCTTCAATTGATTGGAACTCAAAAGCAGATCTTGAATGGTTTAAGCATATCACAAAAAATATCGGTGTTGTGATTTTGGGAAGAAAAACTTTTGAAACGCTCAAATCTCCTCTTAAAGGTAGGCTTAACATCGTTATGACAAGAAATCCTTTTGAATCTGGACGAGATGATTTGATATACACTTCAAGTCCTCCAGGCCAGATATTGGAAATGATAGATAAGTTAGGTTACACGCAAACCGCCGTCGTTGGCGGTCAAGAGATATTCACACTTTTTATGAAGGAAAAACTCGTAGACGATCTTTACATAACTTATGAACCAATTATAATTGATGGTATCGATCTGTTAAGCCAGATTCAAACAGATGTCAAGTTAAAGTTCATCGATATGAAAATGCTTAATTCTCAAACTTTTATGGTACATTATGCTATACTATAATAAATTTTGTTTAAGCTGATGTATAATTTTTTAATCTCGAAGGGAGGATTACAAAAATGGCAAAAAAATTACTGATGGCAGGCATGGTTTTGGTGGTGGCATCTGTTGTGCTTGCTGGTGTGATGAGTTACGTTCCTCAGAATGCAAATCTTGTTGTACTTTTTCAGAATAACGGTACAAATTACGACGCTTTGAAGGACAATGTGCCAGTCTTTTCTTTCCTTTTAAACGATCTCGGTCTCGAAAGTCTTGTTCAATCCTCTGTGAGCAACACGGCAAATTCTTTAAATCTTAAATCATCTCAAATATGGTCTGCCACTTTAAATGATTTTGTGATCTTTGGAAATGAAAATCAAAAAGATATTGCAGTTGTCATGAAGGCCGATTCTTCAGCACTTGTGCAGTTTTTTCAATCTTTGACAGGCGGCCAAATCGGAAGTACGAACGTAAATGGTAAGAAATTTCAGAGTTTCGCCGTAAATGGAACGACACTTTACTTTTACACCGATTCTGGATACACGATAACATCAAATTCAACTTCTATGATAATTGATGCACTTAATGCCAGCTCATCCAAAGGTTTTTCTTTTAGCGTCAATTATCCTAAAAATGCTTGGTTTGAGGCGTACTGGAATGGAAGTCTTCCAATGGCAGCAGCAACAGATGTTGTAACTCAAAAAAATGGATACGCTTATGGAATAGTTTCAAATGGCATGCTTTCAATATACGGAAAAGAAAATCTTGATTACAAAGATTCAAACCTTAAAACTCAGATAATATCTTCAAAGCCTAATTCCACATCTCTTGTCACAAATCAAGCCACAGGCGACCTTTGGATCGCAATAGACGTTCCGAATCCATCTGCTTTCTACGATGTACTTAAACCATACATTAAAGATATAAAAGTTGGATCGATCGAAGATGCTGTTACAAAAGATTTTGTAGATCATTTTAACGGTAAAGTTTTTGCCGATATGAGTTTGCTGTCCGAAAACAATGATTTTGTTGTTACCACTTATCTTACAAAAGATCTTTCGGGTTATGTCCCTGGACTTTCAAAATCGGCTTCTGCGACTTTCACATGGCAAGGGCATACTGTGCTTAGAGATGATACTGTTGAAGGGACGAAAACTACTTTTATGTACACGATTTTCTACCCGGATAAGGTTGTTTTATCAAACATGGATCCAGATTCATCTGCCAAATACATTGCATCAGGAAAACCAGCACAAAATCTCGGAAATTACTCAAGTTTCTCTTCTCAGATATGGAACAACTCTGTTTTGACAATTTACGGTGATGTTGGAAGCTTTATAGAGAATGCGCTTCAGTACAGCGTTGACTCCGGAATTGTGATTCAGACAAGATATGATAGTTCCGGCAATCTTGAATTTCAGATACTTGTGAAGTGATAAGAATGACTCTCTCGTCAACTGTCGAATCAATGAAAACATCAGCGACTTTAAAGATAGATACTCTCGCGAAAGAGATGAAAAACGCGGGTAAAGATGTGGTACTTTTTACGGCGGGAGAGCCAGATTTCCCGACTCCAGAACCAATCAAGATGGCTGCAAAAGTAGCGATAGATTCTAATTTCACAAAATACACTAACTCAAATGGGATTCAAGAATTGAGAATGGGCATTGTCAAAAAACTTCAAAAGGATAATAGACTGAATTACACACCAGATCAAATTGTCGTCTCTAACGGCGGTAAGCAGGCACTTTTCAACGCATTTGGGGCAATATTGGAAGTTGGAGATGAAGTGATAGTCATAACTCCTGCGTGGGTAAGTTATATTCCTCAAATAAAGATGTGGAAGGGAAATGTTGTGCTTTTGAACACTTTCCCGGAAACGGGATATCTTCCTGATGAAAAATCTTTGGAAAAGGTTGTTTCGTCAAAGACAAAAGCCATACTGATTAATTCTCCAAATAACCCAACAGGTGCGATATATCCGCCAAAAACTCTTGAGATGATAGCAAATTTTGCCAAAAAACATGATCTTTACGTCGTTGCGGATGAAATATATGAAAAACTTTCTTACGATCTTCCGCATCTTTCGATAGCATCCTTTGATGGGATGACCGAGAGGGCGATAATCATAAATGGCTTTTCAAAGAGTTATGCCATGACCGGATGGAGAATCGGATATTCCGCATCTTCTCAGGTTATAGCAAAGGAGATCTCAAAAATTCAGTCCCATACCACCTCAAACGTAAATTCAATTGCTCAAATGGCAGCACTTAAAGCGCTTGATGTCGATACTTCATATATGGCTAAAGAATTCAAGGAAAGAAGAGATTTAACAGTTGATCTACTTTCAAAAGCAGGTTTTAAATTTTTTAAGCCACAAGGAGCATTTTATGTGATGATAGATATGAGAGAATTTATGCCAGAAAAAAACACGGAAGAATTTTGCCTTGATCTCATAAAAACAGCAGGCGTGGCCATGATACCCGCAGATGATTTCTACGCTCCCGGCTTTGTGAGAATGTCATTTTCAACTTCAAAACGAGAAATTGAGAATGGAATTCAGAGAATGAAATCTTACCTTATCGCACGTTGAAAGGCTGATCGATTTGGACAGAATAACGATTGGCCTTATTGCTTTTATAGTTACAATGGTGGTAACACCCTTTGCGATAAGATTTGCAAAAAAGCACGGTTTAGTTGATGTTCCTGATAAAAGAAAAATTCATAAAATTCCAACTCCAAGAATTGGCGGAATAGGTATTTTTGCTGGTGTTTTAATTGGAATTTCTGCTACGGCGTTTTTTACTAAAGACACATGGCAATTATGGGCGCTTATCCCGATTTCGTTGATCGCGGTGATGGGCTTTGTAGATGATGTGAAAGGCCTTTCTTTTAAAATAAAGTTTCTTGTCCAAATCGTGGCATCTATTCTTGCGGTCATATTGGTAGGAGCAAATTTGAGCCACTTTAACAATCCATTTGGTGGCGGTATCTCTCTTGGTGTCTTTGGACCAATCCTCGCGGTTTTATGGATGGTAGGTGTTACCAATGCCATAAACCTTACCGACGGTCTTGATGGTCTTGCCAGTGGAGTAAGTGCCATATCAGCTTTCACAATAGCCGTGACCTCTTCGAGAGTTAACGTTGCCGCCACATTGGTGGCCATTTCCGTTTTTGCATCATCGATGGCATTTTTAAGATACAATTTTCATCCCGCAAAAACTTTTATGGGAGATACCGGAAGTCAATTATTAGGATTTACTCTGGCTTTGATAGCCATAAAAGGAGCATCGATTTCAGCTTCGACGCTTTCGTTGGCAGTTCCTCTGCTCGCTTTGGGTGTTCCGATTTTAGACACCGTTTATGCTTTCGGAAGAAGAATTCTTGGCGGGCACAATCCTTTTCTTCCTGATAAAATGCATATTCACCACCAACTCCTTGAGATAGGGTTTTCGCAGATTACTGCCGTGCTTTTTATGTACGCGGTGAGTATTTTATTTTCAATTATAGCCGTAACTTACAGTGGCATACATGAACTCACTGCCATTGCATTTTATATAATTATAGGAATTTTACTTATATCTTTTTTATGGGTTATGAGAAAAAGGAGGGCAAAGAATGGACGACGTGTTGAAAATCAAGTTGACAAGGACAAATCAGATCGTTGAATATCCAAAAAAAATTTTGATCGAAACGATAGCAAAAGAACATCAAAAATTTTATCCATCAAGGATTGTTGCGTCTATATTTAACAATGACATAAGAGAACTTTCCAAAACTTTGGAAAGAGATGGAGAACTTGATTTTATCGATTTGACAAGTGAAGATGGTGTCAGAATATATCAAAGAGGACTTATGTTTATAGCTTACGTTGCATCAAAAGAAATCTTTCCAAACAAAAAAATGCGTGTGAGGTACTCGCTGGGTAAAGGCATTTATTGCGAGTTTGAAGGATGGGAACCGTCCGAATCAGATCTTGCAAGTTTGAAGGAGAAGATGTTGGAACTCGTTAAAATGGATGTCCCATTCCTGAAAGAAGAACTCTACAAATTCGATGCGCTTGAACTCTTTGCAAAGCATAACATGAAAGATAAAATAGAACTTCTTAAATATAGAACTAAATCCACAATAAATGTTTACTGGTTCGGAAGCAACTTTAATTATTATTACGGTCATATGGTTCCTTCGACATCTTATATAGATCTTTTTGACGTTGTGAAAATCGATCATGGATTTGTACTTGTTCATCCTGACATAACTTCTCCGAACGAACTCCCGACGTACATTCCTCAGGTTAAGATGGCCAAAGCGTATGGAGACAGGGCAAAGTGGGGAAAGATAGTTGGCATGGAGACTGCCGGAGACCTTAACAGGATTGTATCGGAAGGCAGATCGCGTGAACTCATAATGATGTGCGAATTACTTCATGAAAAAGAAATATCAAAGATAGCAGACGATATAACATCTAAAGGAACTGTAAAACTTGTGCTTTGCGCAGGCCCATCTTCTTCGGGTAAAACGACATTTTCGAAGAGGCTTTCTTTGCAATTGAAAGTTAACGGCTTTGAACCATACCCGATTTCATTAGATGATTATTTTGTTGAAAGAGATAAAACTCCTCTCGGTCATGACGGAAAACCGGACTTTGAATCTATAGAAGCACTTGATCTTGAACTTTTTTCGAGAAATATGAACGATGTTTTCAGCGGTAAAAGTGTTGAACTTCCAAAGTTCAATTTTAAAACCGGAAAACGCGAATACAAAGGAGATATCGTAAAATCAAGTGATAAAACGATTCTTGTCGTTGAAGGTATACACGGTCTTAATCCATTGATGACAAAGAATTTTGATTCTGCTCTCGTCTACAAGATATACGTAAGTGCATTAACCCAGACAAGTCTCGATGAAGATAACAGAATACCTACAACTGATGTAAGAATAATAAGAAGAATGATAAGAGATTATAATTTCAGAGGGCATAGCGCTCTTATGACTTTGCAAATGTGGCCGAGCGTAAGAATGGGAGAAGAAAAAAACATCTTTCCTTATCAAGAAGCAGCAAATGTGATGTTCAATTCGGCGTTACCATATGAACCCGCTGTTTTGAAGAATTTTGCGATGCCTCTGTTACTTCAAGTTGATAATTCAACGCCTGAATACAGTCAGGCAAGAAGATTGATAAGATTTCTCGATTATTTTCTGTCTATAATTGATTTTGATGTGATTCCTTCAACTTCGATAATAAGGGAATTCATAGGATCGAGTTATTTTCACTATTGAATCGAGGCATCATGGTCTCCGTATTACGGTCCAGAATATGATATAATATAACAGATGGAACATGAACTTTCGAAGATTTTGGATGATCTAAGCGGTGTTAATCCTTTTTTTCTTGAACTAAAAAAAAGAGTGTTTTTGAACTCTTTGTGGAAATCGATGGTTGGAGATCGAATTTCTGCTCACACTTATATTTGTGAAGGTAAAGACAAAGTACTTGAAATATGGGTAAGTGATCCGATGCTTGGGAGTGATTTGAGATTTATGTCTTCGGATATTTTAAGCATGATGAAAAAAAATGGACTTGAGTTCAAAAAAATAGACGTTAAAAGATTAAGAGGTGGAACAAATGATAAACAGTGAGGAAAATTACGACGCGAGTAGCATAAAAGTACTTCATGGCCTTGAGGCCGTTAGAAAAAGACCGGGGATGTACGTTGGCTCAACCGGTTCCGCAGGTCTTCATCATCTTGTGAGTGAAATAGTTGATAACAGTGTCGATGAGGTAATGGGTGGGTTTTGTGATTGGATAAAAGTTGAAGTGTCACCTGGATCTATAGTTACAGTAGAAGATAACGGTCGGGGAATACCAGTAGATGAGCATCCTGAAGAACACAAAAGCGCGCTTGAAGTCGTCATGACGGATCTTCATGCAGGCGCAAAATTTTCAAATACCATTTACAAAACAAGCGGAGGTCTTCATGGCGTCGGTGCAAGTGTTGTTAATGCTTTGAGTGAATGGTTAGATGTATTTGTGAAAAGAAACGGTCATATATACCATCAAAGGTACGAAAAAGGAATTTCTCAAGCTCCGGTTGAAATCGTTGGAGATGCCAGTGAAACTGGAACAAAGACGATCTTCAAGCCAGATGCAACCATCTTTCATACACTTGATTTTGATTCCAAGATAATCGAGAACAGACTTATGGAACTGGCATTTTTGAATAAAAATGTGACCATCGAGTTTGTAGATTCAAGGGAAGAACCGAATTACAGAAAGATTTTGCATTTTGAAGGCGGTATCAACGAATATCTCAATTATCTGTCACATGGTTCTAAAATAATTATGGATAAACCTATTTACTTATCTGATAAATCAGGCGATACGACATTTGAACTTTCTTTCAATTACACCGATGATTACGACGAAACTTTGGAAGCCTTCGTCAACAACATAAACACGGTCGAAGGCGGTACACATGTGAGCGCGATGCACAGTGCATTTACCAAAGTTTTCAATGACTTTGCCAGGAAAATTGGTGTTTTGAAGAAAAACGATGAAAATTTCAAAAGCAGTGACATAAGAGAAGGCCTTGTTGTGGTTTTAAGCGTTAAAATTCCGGAACCGCAATTTGAAGGTCAGACAAAGGCCAAACTTGGTAACGAAGAAATAGGCACATCTTTAAATTACATGATTCAGGATAGACTTTCAGAAATTCTTGAAATAGATCAGAAAAATCTAAAAAAAGTGCTTGATAGAATTTCTCAAGCCGCAGAAGCGAGAATTGCTTCCAAAAAAGCAAGGGAAATGGTAAGGAGAAAGAATGCGCTTGAGAACACCTCTCTTCCGGGAAAACTCGCCGATTGTACCCTTATGGGTACCGAAAATTCTGAACTTTTCATCGTTGAAGGAGATTCGGCAGGAGGATCGGCAAAGCAGGGCAGGGACAGAAACATTCAGGCCATTTTGCCCATAAGAGGAAAGATCTTAAACGTTGAAAAGGCCGGCATGGAGAAGTTACTTAAAAATGAGCAAGTTAACGATATAATAATCGCGCTGGGTACGAATATAGGTGATGACTTTGATATTACCAAACTCAGATATGACAAAATCATCATAATGACAGATGCCGATGTGGACGGCGCACATATAAGGACGTTGCTTTTGACGCTTTTTTACAGGTATATGAGAGAACTGGTAGAGAATGGCAAAGTATACGCCGCAATGCCGCCTCTTTACAGAGTAAGTTACTCTGGAAAGCACCTTTACGCTTATTCCGATGAAGAACTTAAAATTATGCTCGATAAAATAAAGAGCGAATCGAAAAATTACGATATTCAAAGGTACAAAGGATTAGGCGAGATGAATCCAGAACAACTCTGGGAAACGACTATGAATCCTCAGAACAGAAAAATGATGAAAATAGAAATTGAGGATGCTGAATATGCCAATTCTATTTTCCAGATTTTGATGGGCAATAACGTGGAAAGTAGAAGAGATTTCATATCAAGACATGCATCGACGGTTACAAATCTTGATGTATGAACGAACAATTCAAAGTAAGAGCAAATTTTGTACTTTTGGTTGTGGGTTTCGTTTTTTTAATTTACATAATAAAGATCATTCCTTCTCTCTATTTTGATCCTGTGATATATAAAATAGATGTGTCAGGCAATGAATTTTTAAATACTCAATATTTAGAAAATCTTGTGATGCCGATTGGAGGAGTTAAATTATCTAAACTCACAGTTCCTTCCGATCCTTTTTTGAAATCTTTTTCTTTCAAGTACCTTGGAAACGGAACGGCAGAATTGACCGTTGTAGAAAGAAAACCATCTTTTATATCTTCAACTTCTCAGGGTTACTTTTTGACCGCTTCAGATGGCGTTTTTTTAGTGGCTATTCCCAACGATGAACTTTACAAATTCACGGGAATGACCATTTTTTTTGGCATAGAATCATTCAATTTCAACAAAAATGGCATCATGAATCCGGTACTCGTAAATGAAATAGATCAAATACTTTCGTATCCAGATTGGTTTAAAAAGGAAATTCTTGAAGTTGACCTTAAGGCTAACACAATTTACTTCACAAAAGGTGTATCCATTGAATTCAAAAATTTTAATTTAGATCAAGGAGAGGAAAAAGCCATTCTTTCAATTGTATCCTCTTCATTCATAGGCACAAGGTATGTAACGCTTGATAACAATTTCATAGCATTGCCTCCTGCCTTTTAAACCACGGTAAATATAAAAAGCAAACAGTGACGCGTAATGCGCAATTTTGCCTGTTGTTTATCATACTTCACATTTGAAGTTCAACAAGTGTACTTCTTTGTTTGATAACAACTTTGATGTTTTTGGTAGATCTGTTTTCATTTGGAGGAATGTTAATTCCTTAATTCTCAAACTCTTTACATCATCGTGAGGAAAGTCTAAACTCTTAAATGTATAATACCTTCGATGAGAGAAAAGAGAAGAATTTTAGGAATAGATCCGGGATTTGGAATGGTCGGTTACGGTTTCATCGAACTTGATGGAAATGAAGAAAAAATTTTGGAATATGGCATAATAAAAACCGATCCTCAGACATCGCTCTCCAAAAGGCTTGTGGAAATATACGAGAAAATCTCAAAACTTATAAAAATTTATCAGCCGACCGAAAGTGCTGTGGAAGAACTTTACTTTTTTAGAAACGTCACAACTGCCATTTTCGTTGGAGAAGCAAGAGGTGTGATAATACTGGCACTTGAAGAGGCAAAAACGATCATATACGAATATACTCCGATGGAAGTTAAGATGGCAGTTACCGGCTACGGAAAGGCAACTAAAAGACAGGTTCAAGAAATGGTAAGGGTAATCCTTAAAATGGATAAAATCCCGAAGCCTGACGACGCAGCGGACGCACTTGCCATTGCAATATGTCATGCACATCAGATTTTGTAATCGAGGGTGATAAGATGAACTACAAAATGTCGGAATTCACTCAAAATCTTTTCTTTGAAGAATTTGAAATTTCTCCCGAGACGTTCAAAATAGAAGGAATAAATATAACAGATTCAAAAATAGAATTCTTAGTCGATAAATTTCCCGAATCAATTGAGAAAGATGCCATGTTTTATAAGTATTTTGGATTATCGGTGACTTTTAAATCTTTTGATCCTCAAGAGAAGGTAAAAGCACTTTCAGTTGAACTTAAAAAAAATATAGGAATTCTTGACGGTGTGCTTGATGATGTTAAATTCGACGGAGAAAAGATCAGAATAGAAGTTTCAAACGATTATGTTCGTGACAGAATAAGCGTTAACGGATCAAAACACATGATCGACAAAATAGTTTCAGACTTTTTCCCCGGGAAGCCTCTTGAAATTGCTGTCTCTCCTTCAAAACAAGAAATGTCTCTTGAAGATGTCATGAAAATTCCCGTATCGCAGACGAAAGATAAAGTTAACGTGAAAAAACAGTCCGCGAAAAAAGTTACAAATGTGGAAAAAATAAACAATCTCGAAGTGGGAAGAAGTTATTGGATATCTGGGAAGACTTTCTCATTTGATTACAGAAATGGAAAAAATTCAATACTTTCTTTCGGCATTTTCGACGGCACTGCGGCTATCACATGTAAAGCCTTCGGAACGCTCGCTTCGTCATTTTCAGATGGCATACCTGATTATTGCATCGTTTCGGGTAAAATACAGGAAGATAAGTTCACACATGAGACGGTTTTGATGGCCAAATCGATAGATAAATGGGAACCAGAGATGCGTCAAGATAACGCTTCAATTAAAAGAGTTGAATTGCATTTGCATACAACTATGTCTGCGATGGATGGTCTTGTCGATCCCAAATCACTTTTTGAATTGTTGAAAAAATGGGGTCATGATGCCGTGGCTGTGACGGATCACGGTGTGGTTCAATCCTTCCCTCAATTCGAACAAATGGGTTTGAAATATGGGATAAAACCTATTTACGGCATGGAAGCATATCTTGTTGATGATTCAAGCAAGATTTTCAGAAACGGAAGATCAAAGGAAAATATTAAGACATCCAAAATAGTTGTCATGGATTTCGAAACAACTGGTCTTAACGCAGTTGAAGATGAAATAATAGAAATAGGCGCCGTTAAAATAGAAAACATGAAGATCACGGGTGAATTTTCGACTCTCGTTAAACCACAAAAATCCATAACGCAAAAATCACATGATATAACCGGGATTTCTGATGAAATGGTTGAAAATGCTCCTTCTATAAAAGAAGTCCTTCCTGATTTTTTGAAATTCATAGAAGGATCAGTTCTTGTTGCCCATAACGCCGATTTTGATTACAGGTTTTTGAGAGAAACGGCAAGATCTTTGGGTATCGATGTAAATTTACCTTACATAGATACCTTGCAGATGTCAAAAGCGCTTATCTCGATTCCGTCTTATGGACTTGAAAAGGTCGTTAAAGCGCTTTCTCTCGGAGATTTTAACCATCACAGGGCGCTTGATGATGCATCTATAACGGCACAGCTTTTCATGAAATTGCTGGAAATGGTCGAGCGTAAAGGAGTTCAAACTTTTGATAAACTTAACGCGCTTTCGAAGAATGTTAACATTGGAAGTCTGCGTTCGAACCATACCACAATACTTGTAAAAGATCGAATTGGTCTTGTTAATCTCTACAAAATTGTAAGTAAGTCTCATATTGAATTTTTTAAATCAAAGCCAAGAGTTCCGAAATCTCTGCTTGAAAAGCATAGAGAAAGTTTACTCCTCGGATCGGCATGTACTTCCGGCGAACTTGCTCAAAATTATTTCGGCGGTGCAAGTGAAGATGAACTGATTCAGATTGCTTCATTTTACGATTTTTTGGAGGTTATGCCGCTTGACGTCATAAGTGATGAAGCAAATGACAGGGAAATAAGCAAAGAATTGCTTAAGAACTTTTACAGAAAAGTTTACGCGCTCGGAGATTCACTTTCAATTCCCGTTGTGATGACGGGAGATGTGCATTTCTTGAACCCCGAAGATGCAAAGGTGAGATCTATACTTATGGGCGCTCAAGATTACAAAGATTTTGAAAAACAACCTGCCCTTTACCTTAGAACGACGGATGAAATGATCAAAGCAGCCCATGAAATTTATGGAGATATGGAAAATGCAGATGAAATTTGCAAACGAATCGTTGTGGATAACACAAGGATGATAGCAAGCAAAATAGAGAAAGTTCAAATAGTTGACAAGGTACTTCACACTCCAAAGATAGAAAATGCTGAAAGTCTTATAAAAGAAGAGGCATATGCAAATGCCAAGAAGAAATATGGTGATCCTCTTCCAGAACCGGTTTATCAAAGAATAGAACGTGAATTGAAATCTATAATAGACAACGGTTATGCTGTACTCTACCTTATAGCAAAAAAATTGGTAGAAAAATCAAAATCTGACGGTTACGTGGTGGGATCAAGAGGTTCTGTCGGTTCTTCATTTGTCGCAACTATGCTTGGAATAACGGAAGTTAATCCGCTTCCGCCCCATTATTACTGTCCAAAGTGTCATCATTTTGAATTTGATGATTCGCAAGAATCAGGTTACGATCTGCCATTAAAACATTGTCCCGAATGCGGATCGGCAATGATATCCGATGGTCAAAACATACCATTTGAGACCTTTATGGGTTTTAAAGGAGACAAAGTGCCCGATATAGATCTTAATTTTTCTGGCGATTACCAGTCTGTCGCCCATAAATTCATAGAAGAACTTTTTGGCCACGATCATGTTTTCAGAGCTGGCACGATATCAACAATAGCGGAGAGGACGGCTTATGGATTTGTGAAAGGATACATCGAAAAAACGGGTGAAAAGATGAACAAAGCCGAAATGGATTATTACGCCTTCATGCTTACAGGAGTGAAAAGAACAACTGGCCAGCATCCGGGTGGTCTTATGATAGTGCCCAAAGATCTCGACATTCACCAGTTTACGGCCGTTCAAAGGCCGGCAAATGATACGAGCAGCGATGTTGTGACAACTCATTTCGATTATCAATCAATTCACGATACGCTTGTGAAACTTGATATACTTGGCCACGATGATCCGACGACCATGAAAATGCTGAAAGAAATCACAGAAACAGATCCGATGACGATCCCGATGAACGATCGGGAAACTTTGGAAATTTTCTCTTCTATCAAACCTCTTAAAATTTCAAAAAGTGATTTTGATCGTGATGTCGGTACCGTTGGCATACCAGAATTTGGAACTCAATTTGTCAAACAAATGCTCGTTGAGACGCGACCTAAATCTTTCGGAGACCTTGTAAGGATATCGGGTTTGTCCCATGGTACTGATGTTTGGTCAAATAACGCTCAAAGTGTCATAAAATCACAGAAGGCAACTCTTGAAACCGTTATAGCGTGTCGAGACGATATAATGCTTTATTTGATAAAAAAAGGAATAGATAACTTATCGGCTTTCGGCATAATGGAAAAGGTGAGAAAAGGCAAGGGGTTGAAAGATGAGGATATAAAGATCATGAAAGATCATGATGTTCCTGATTGGTACATCGAATCGTGTCAGAAAATAAGATATCTGTTCCCGAAGGCCCACGCTGCGGCGTATGTCAGCATGGCATTCAGAATAGCCTATTTCAAAATACATCATCCTCTGGCATTTTATGCTGCTTATTTCACCATAAAAGGAGAAGAATTTGACATAAAAATAGCGTACGAAGGCCTTGATTTTGTTAACAGAGAAATCAAAAGAATTCAAAATGAAGGTGCGGATAACGTAAAAGACAGGGCAAAAGAAAGCGTTCTCGATGTCGCGAAAGAAATGTTTTTGAGAGGTTTTAAATTCATAGGGATAGATATATTCAAATCTTCTGCCAACAAATTTGAAATAGAAGGAGACGCTCTAAGAATACCGTTGAACAAAGTACCCGGTCTGGGTGAAAAAGTTGCCTCATCGATAGAAGAGGAAAGAAAAATAAGGCCATTCAGTTCTGTCGAAGATCTGAAGACCAGGACAATTTTGAATAAAAATCACCTTCAAATTCTTAAAGATCTATGTGCTTTACACGATCTGCCGGAAAAGGATCAGATAACTTTGATCTGAGTGCAGAGAATATAATGCAGGCGGCTATTTCCATCTCCAACGTGTGCCTTCGGGCAGATCCATGATCTCAATTCCAAGTTCTTCAAGTTTTTTTCTTATCTCGTCGGATTGAGCATAATCTTTTCTCATTCTTGCGTCATTTCTTAATTTTAACTCAAGTTCTATGAAGTCGTCGACATTTTTACGATCTGGTTCAAAATCGAATCCCAAAAAGTAATTCCATTCATCTACAAGCACTTTAACACTTTTCATTCTTTCCAAATTTCCGGTGGAAATGACATCTTTGACGAGATCGAAGATAATCGATAAAGCCTGCGGCGTGTTGAAATCATCGTCTAAAACCTCTATCATCTTCGCTTTTTGATCTTTGACGAATTCGTCTTCTGTGATCCGAAAGTCTTTTCCAACCTTTTTTTCGATCTCTTCCATCACCCTTGCTATCCTCGAATAAGCGGTTTTTGCCTCTTCCATTCTATCAGAAGAAAATTCTATTGGACTTCTGTAATGTTTCGATAGCAGATACATCCTTATGGCATTCTTACCGTAAATTTTTAAAGCCTCTCTGACGGTAAAAATATTGCCTATCGATTTTGACATCTTTTCATCTTTTACAGAAATCATGCCATTATGCATCCAATAATTTACCCATTTTTTGCTGGTGAGTGCTTCTGTCTGTGCCCTTTCGTCTTCATGATGCGGAAAGATGAGATCGTTTCCGCCGGCATGAATGTCAAAAGCGTCACCAAGCAAAGTTTTTGACATGGATGAACATTCTATGTGCCATCCTGGTCTTCCGTCACCCCACGGGCTTTTCCATTTTGGCTCCCCCGCTTTCGAGCCCTTCCAAAGTACAAAATCCAACGGATCGTCTTTGTTTTCGTTTATTTCAACACGTGCGCCCGAACGCATATCCGAAGGATTTCTATGTGAAAGTGTTCCATAAGAAGGAAAAGCACTCACATCGAAGTAAACGTCGGAACCTCTTTGGTAGGCGAAATGCTTTTTTTCAAGTTCTAGGATGAACTCTTTAATTTGTTCTATAAAGTTTGTGGTTCTTGGATGACAGGTGGCCGGTTGTATACCTAATTCACAGGCATCTTTGAAATATCCGGCAACGTATCTGTCCCCTATCACCTTTGGATCGACTCCTTCAATATTTGCAACTTTTATTATCTTGTCATCGACATCTGTGAAATTTTGAACGTATATTACTGAATAACCTCTGTATTCGAGGTATCTTCTGAAAGCATCAAAAACTACCGCGGGTCTCGCATTTCCAACGTGAATAAGGTTGTAAACTGTAGGACCGCAAACGTACATTTTGACTACATTTGGATTGAGAGGGACGAATTCTTCTTTTTGACCACTTAAAGTGTTGTATATTTTCATTCTACCCCTCCAAAAATTTCCTTAACCTTGCTATTGTATTTTCTCTTCCAATTAAAAAGATGAATTCAACAAGATCTGGCCCTGATTCTTTTCCGGTGAGAATTTTTCTTAAAGGATGATAAAAATCAGATGCTTTTATTTTGGAATCTTTGACCGCTTTCTTCGTCACTTCCGTTATCTTTTCCACATTCCAGTCGTCTATCGATTCGTAAAGGTCTATAAGTATCTTGTATGCCTGGATAACGCCTGATTTTTCAACGGTTACGAACAGATCATGATCGACTTCCGGCTTCACGAAGAAAATTTCCATCTTTTCGGATAACTGTGACAGTTCTTCAAGTTCTGTTTTTAAAGATTTTATAGATTGAATTATCCATTTTTTGTTCGAGACATATTCTTCTTCAGAAAACATTTTAGGTACTATAAAGGGTTTCGAAGTTTCGTAAAGTCTTTCGTCAGATACCTCTCTTATGTATCTTCCGTTCATCCATGTCAATTTCTTTTCATCGTAGACAGCAGGATTTTTGGAGACTCTATCAAGATCGAAAAGTTTTTCCATCTCTTCGATGGACATCATCTCCTTTTGTTCTGGATGTGACCATCCGAGAAGGGCCAGATAATTTACAAGCGCTTCTGGAAGAAATCCACGTTTTCTGTACTCTCCGACAGATGTCGATCCGTGTCTTTTGCTCAATCTTGTTCTGTCAGGACCAAGAATCGTCGAAAGATGCGCAAATGCGGGCAACGGAAAGCCAAAAGATTCGTAAAGGGCCATTTGCTTTACGGTGTTTGAAAGGTGATCGTCTCCGCGTATGACATGTGTGATTTTCATAAGAGCGTCATCTACAACGACGGCAAAGTTGTAAGTTGGAAGTCCGCTTGATCTCATTATCGCGAAATCGCCAGTTGAATCTTCAGTGAAATTAACATCGCCTTTCACAAGATCGTTGAGTATCCAATCTTTTCTTGGCATAGAAAAGTATATCGCCGGTTTTTTACCGGACATTTTGTACTCGTCAATTTTTTCTGTTGAAAGTTTTTCCAACATCTCTCTTGTGTAATGTGGGGCTTGAGACTTTGCAAGTATCTCTTCTCTTAATTTTCCTATATCGTCAGGTTCAGCGTAAACTTCGTAAGCCTTTCCTTCTTCGACAAGTTTATTTGCAAACTTGCGATAAACTTCAAGTCTGTCGCTTTGTCTGTAAGGACCATACGAACCATCCGTATCAGGTCCTTCATCCCAATTGAGTCCAAGCCATTTAAGATCATCGAGAAGTTGATCTTCAAAAATCCTTTCAGATCTTTCGAGATCCGTATCTTCAATTCTTAAAATGAACTTACCTCCATGCCTGCGGGCGTAAAGAAAAGAAAACAGGGCTGTCCTTACTCCTCCCACATGCAGATAACCTGTTGGACTTGGTGCGAAACGGGTTCTAATTTCCATTACAATTCCTCCATTCATTTTCCAACACAAAAATTCGAAAATATCTTGTCGAGCAGATCATCAACGTAAACGCGACCAGTTAAAAGATCAAATTGCGTTATGGCATTTCTTATGTTGACAGCAATGATATCTATGGGATAACCGAAAGATTTCGCTTCGATTGCTTCTTTTAACTCCTGAATTGAGTTTTTTACGATAGAATACTGTCTCTGCGCGATCAAAACGGATTGAGATGAATCGAGTTTTTCAATAGTGCTTTTTGTCATTTGCTCGATCTCGGATTTGAGATTTTCGATTCCGTAGCCTGTTTTTGCCGAAACTTTAATGGTTCCCCGCACATTTCTATCTACTAAGTCTACTTTGTTCAAAACCTTTATATCGGATTTAATCTCTAAGTCATCATAGTTTTCATGAGTTGCGTCTAAGACGTAAACTTTTATATCGGCATTTTTTATCGCGGCGATTGCACGTTCTATTCCAATTTTCTCAATTTCATCTTCGGTGTTTCTTATACCCGCCGTATCGATGATTTTAACTTTTAGATTGTTGATGAAAGTCTCGGCCTCAACGATGTCTCTCGTCGTTCCTGGGATCGGAGTTACAATTGCGCGATCAAAACCTACCAAGGCATTCAATATGGAAGATTTTCCAACGTTTACATCACCAAAAAGCGCAACTTTTACGCCTTCTATCGCTACTCTTGCCGGATTGTAAGTTGAAAGCATTCGATCGAGATCTTCGATGATTGGGTTAAGATCAAAATCATATCCTTCTTCATTTTCAAATTCTTCCGGGTAATCTATCCTTACCTCTATCTCAGAAGAAATTTTCAAAAGTTCCTCTCTTATCCTTAATATCTCTTTGTTTAGATTGCCATCGATGACTTTTCTTGCACTTTCGACTCCCGAAAGACTTGTGGAATCAACGATTTCTTCAACCGCTTCCGCTTGCGTCAAATCCATCTTTCCGTTAAGAAAAGCCCTTTTTGTGAATTCACCGTTTTCAGCCATTCTTGCGCCAGAATCAACAAGTGCTTTAAGGGCGGAGGAAAGTATGATCCAGTTTCCATGAAAGGAAATCTCAACCATATCTTCACCGGTATAAGTTTTTGGTCCCTTGTATGGAATGACTATCATATCGTCGAGTATTTTGCCGTCAACTTCAAAATCAGCGTGAATGGCATATCTTGCTTTTAGAATTTTCTTGACATGTTTTTGAACAATATCAAAAGCATGCGTTCCACTTACACGGATGATCCCAATTGCGGATTTTCCGGGTGGAGTCGCAATTGCCACTATTGTATCGTTTTCCATGATCTTATCACCAATTTATTTTACCACAATAACTGCATCTAACTTTTCGACCGCATCAAATCTGCACACTTCGTAACAACTTCCGCACTTTATGCATTTCTCCTGATCTATCGTGTGTACTTTCTTTATCTCTCCCGTTATCGCTCCCGTCGGACATGCCCTCGCGCACGCTGTGCATCCTGTACATTTGGCAGGATCTATCCTGTACGCGATCAAGGCCTTACACGATTTCGCAGGACATCTCTTCTCTTCCACGTGCGCTTCGTATTCGTCTCTGAAATACTTTAACGTGGATAAAACAGGGTTTGGTGCCGTCTGCCCAAGTCCGCAAAGCGCCGTTTTTGAAACAACCCTTGAAAGTTTTTCAAGCATGTCTATATCTTCCATTGTCCCCTTGCCGTTGACGATTTTATCCAAATTTTTGAGCATTTCATATGTGCCTTCTCTGCATGGTGTGCATTTACCGCACGATTCATCCGCCGTGAACTGTAAAAAGAACCTCGCCACATCTACCATGCACGTGTCTTCGTCCATCACTATCATCCCACCAGACCCCATTATCGTACCTAAACTCGTCAACGAATCGTAATCTATCGGCGTGTCCAAATATTGTTCCGGTATGCATCCTCCAGACGGCCCTCCAGTCTGCACCGCCTTGAACCGCTTTCCTGATTGTATCCCTCCTCCTATATCAAAGATCAATTCCCTCAAAGTCGTCCCCATCGGTACTTCTGCAAGTCCCGTGTTGTTTACCTTCCCTACCAATGCAAATACCTTTGTCCCCTTCGACTTTTCCGTCCCTATCGATGCAAATACTTCCCATCCTTTGTTTATTATGTACGGTACATCCACAAGCGTCTCAACGTTGTTTATCACGGTAGGTTTCTTCCATAATCCGCTTTGCGCAGGGTACGGCGGCTTTTGTACGGGTTGCCCTCTCTTACCTTCCACGGATTGAATAAGAGCCGTCTCTTCTCCACACACAAAGGCACCAGCGCCTATCCTTAAATCAACGTCAAAATCAAATCCGCTTCCGAATATGTCTTTTCCCAAAAGACCGTATTCTCTTGATTGATTTATCGCTATCTTCAATCTCTCTATCGCGAGAGGATACTCCGCCCTCACGTATATGTATCCCTGATGCGCACCGATTGCGTATCCACCTATCGCCATCCCTTCAATCAACGAATGCGGGTCTCCCTCTATCATCGACCTGTCCATGAATGCGCCCGGGTCTCCTTCGTCCGCGTTGCATATCAGATACTTCTCATCTGATTTTGACTTCCTTGTCAACTCCCATTTCAGCCCTGTCGGAAAACCAGCACCGCCCCGACCTCTTAACCCGCTCTTTTTGACCTCTTCGATGACCGTCTCAGGCGTCATCGATAAGGCCTTCTTGAGAGCAAAGTACCCGTCACGGGCGATGTACTCTTCTA